>JAKAXP010000093.1 GCA_021816545.1 Bacteroidota bacterium | reverse complement strand
AGGAGGAAGCACGTGAAGCTGCCGACAGGTTGCTTGAACTGAGAGAGGGGAGGCACATGATACTTACCGGAGAAACCAATATCTTCCCGCAGGGCGGGGCCGCCATTGATGAGATCAACAGGCTCGAAAGGGAATATACCTCACTTTTTGCCGGGAAGACCTGGACAGAAAGAAAGCATTTCCGGATATGGGTTACCCCGGATCCTGCAATGGCAGGAAAAAAGACGACTGTATTTACCTTCTCAGGGAGCGGGGGTGTCATCCTGTCACCGGACAGCGGAGGCCTGCCTGTTGAGATGGAGATAATTCCATCCGGCAAGACGAAGGAGCTGAATCTTGTAGTCAGGCCGGTTGCATCGCAGAAGGATCTGGCGCTCAGTGACAAACTGTACTACAGGGTTCCGGATGTTGCTGAAGTAACCCTCACAATGGGCAGCGAAAGACTTCTGACCGCCCGCAGGCTTGTTTACCAGTTCGGTAATACTGTGGCACTTCCTGCCAACTTCATTATAGGCAGGTAGCACAGAGATAACAGAGTATGGTTCATTTAACTGGCAGGTTCACCTTGAACCTGGAAAAGCTTGTTATTCACTGCTGGCCGGAAGGCTCCAGCAGGTCAAGGAACGCCTTCTCCCTTATGGAGATATGAAACAATGATGCAATCCTCTCCCTGGCTATTAATCCCATCCGGCGCCGGGTGTCCGCATCAGCTCCAAGTATTTCATCCATTCTGGCAGTCAGGTATTCCGGATCAGGGCTATCCATTACATAACCTGAATCACCGATAATTGAAGGAACCGAACCCACGGATGAGCCAACCGGTATGCAGTGACACAGCATCGCCTCACAAAGTGCGTTCGGGAAACCTTCTGAAACAGAAAGCTGAAGTACATACCGGCTTTCCGCAAGCAACCCCATGAACTGTTGCTGAGGCATAAACGGATATATTTTAATGTTTTCCGGGAGGGGTCCGAGTTTGGCAGCGACCTCATCCGAAAGGCCGACAATTGTAAAAGAACAATCGCTGAATTTACGTGCAAGCATTATAACCGTGTCAATCCCCTTGACCCTGACACGCATCAGGTTGTTTACGGGAGCCACGGCAATAAAGCTGTTTTCCTTTTTGATATCAGGATCACTGTTGAAGAATCCGGGATCAAAACCGTTGTTTATTACCCTGTAGGGGGTTTTAAGACGGGGAAAGAAAAACCTGAACCCCTGCCTCGGATAATCAGAGTTCGGGAGGTAAGTGTATGCTGAATTTGCAAGTGATTCATCCACCGGCAGAAGTTCGGTGCAAAGGCTGAATGACCATTTGATGAAAGTGCGCATGACCGGTTTGCGGAGACTGCCGTATCCCATGGAGGGGAATGACACACAATCGGTTCCGCCCGGTATGATATAGACATGTATCCTTGTTATTTTCCCGGCAAGTGCAGGAAGAAATGACCAGTATCCTCCAAACATAACAAATACAGCCTTCGAACCGGGAAGGTTCCGGCACAGGAAGAGAAACTGTTTCAGGAAATTAAGCGGTGTCAGGCTTTTATTCTTCCAGTCGTGACCAGGTGTTATAACCCGGTAGTGATGGGACAGGAATCCGATATCCTTGCGTATGAAAGTTGAACTTTCCGGGTATATATATAGTATCCTTTTCTTCATTCCGGCATATGAAGAGACACGGTCATTGCCGCTGAAATGGCTTTATGGAAATTAGCTTCTATAGAATTATTGGTGTAAACTCACTTCATAATAAGCATTGTACTCCATGAACAACCTGAGGATGGGCTTGAAGCCGGTCAGGTAAAAATACCATGGTCTCCAAGCTTTGTGAAGTTCAAGGCTTATTATGTCCAGACCTGCCCGCTCAAGAAGCAACTTCATCCTGTAGTGATCAATTTCGTGGAAGTGACCCTTGCACCACAGGAGTTTGCCCCTCCGGGGAAGTATTATGAACATCCTTGTATTATCAGTCATGACCTTTTTGAGCTCAAGCAGGGTATGAAGCGGATTGAACTGGTGCTCGATGGTATGGCTGTAAAGAATATAGTCATATTTGTTCGGATCCTCAAGAGTGAAAACGTCAAGGTCGCCTTCAGTGTTGGTGATCTTCAGCTTCATGTCTCCGCCGAGAAGGATCTCAGTAAGAGGATTTTTCTGACCCACATCGAGCATTGTCGAGGATGGCTTAGCCATCCGGCGAATGTATTTTACTGTAGTGCCCATAGCATCTTCCAACTGTGGGGTAATCTGGTAAGGTGACTGGGCTAATTCAGGTATCATCGGACTAATTCCTTTCTTTTGCTTTAAAGTATGTATAAGTGACAGATCCCGGACAGAAAAGAGAACAACTTCTTATTCCACTTTTCCCTTGAATGTCTTGAGGAATTCATCATAGCCCTGTTTCTGCCAGCTGGTGCCGGCGAAATAGTGCAGCATCGGCTCTATCTGTGCGGGGGTCTTGTATCCTGAGACAGGTGTTATCAGTTCGCTGGTGGCTGTCAGGAATACCACGGTGGGGTATCCGAGTTTGCCCTGCAGCAGGGCATATGCAAGCTGGTGAGTCTTGCCAAGGCTTCCGTCATTGATGAATTTCCTTCCCTGGAATGTTACAGGTTCCTTGCCTTCGGCATCGAACTTTACAGCGTAGTATTTGGTGTTGAGAATCTCGGCAATCACGGGGTTGGAAAATGTATCCTTGTCCAGCTTCTTGCACCAGCCGCACCAGTCTGTATAGGCATCAACAAAAATGGGTCTCGGGCTTGTTTTGGCAAGGGCAACGGCCTCCTCGATGGAATACCATTTAACGGTTGCATCCTGCGCTGAGACAGCCAGCCCGGCAGAGGCAATCAACAATGCAAAAAACAGCTTCTTCATATTGATCATTAATTATATCCGGTTCAATTATTTAACAAATACAGCACAAAAGTAATGATTCAGTCCAATAACCAAAATTATGCCACAAAGTTCATTGTCATGTTTTTTAACTCATTTAATCGAATGATTTTTTTATACATTTACAGACCTTGTAATCTATGTTAAACACGAAATCTTAAAATGGAAAAAATCAGAAAGACTCTTGCTGACTCCAAGACTGCAAGATGGACTGCCCTGGCGGTAGTAGCGTTCACCATGTTATGCGGTTATTTTCTTACTGACGCCATGGCGCCGTTAAAGCCGATGCTTGAACAGCAGCTGTCATGGAGCAGCGAGGAGTATGGACTATTCACCAGCGCATATGGCTGGTTCAATGTATTCCTGCTCATGCTTATAATAGGAGGAATCATTCTCGACAAAATGGGTGTGAGGTTCACCGGTAAGATGGCAACGATACTAATGGTTGCCGGTACCGCCTTAAAGTACTGGGCTATCTCAACTGATGTTTTTGCCGGCCAGACCTGGCATTTTCTCTTCTGGGACGCTAATCCGCAGGTTTTTGTTGCCGGACTTGGGTATGCTATATTCGGTGTAGGGGTTGAAACAGCAGGTATTACTGTTTCCAAGATCATTGTAAAATGGTTCAAGGGCAAAGAACTGGCCCTGGCCATGGGACTGGAGATGGCTACAGCAAGGATGGGTACCGGGCTTGCGCTTGCAGGATCGGCACCGCTGGCAAAGGCTCTCGGGCACGTATCCATGCCGATTCTGGTTGCTCTCATACTGTTATGCGTGGGCCTGATCGCATTTTTCATTTACTGCGGAATGGATAAAAAGCTGGATGCTTCCGTGGCACTTTCAAAAGAGGGGCAGCCTCAGGAGGAGGAAGAGAGCTTCAAACTTTCGGATATATTCTTCATCCTGAAAAACAGAGGCTGGTGGTATATTGCAATCCTCTGCGTACTCTTCTATTCAGCAGTGTTTCCGTTCCTTAAATATGCAGCTGACCTCATGGTCAATAAGTTCGGAATGAACCCCGAAACAGCAGGTCTGATTCCCTCTGTGCTTCCTTTCGGCACAATCCTGCTTACTCCTCTGTTCGGCAATCTGTATGACAGGAAGGGGAAGGGTGCAACTATAATGATAATAGGAGCCCTGCTTCTTGTTTTCGTACATGCCATGTTCTCAATCCCGGCAGTTGACAAACCCTGGATGGCATTTATCCTGATAATTATCCTCGGAATTGGGTTTTCACTTGTCCCGTCAGCCATGTGGCCATCGGTTCCCAAGATCATTCCGTTCCAGAAACTGGGAACAGCCTATGCGCTCATTTTCTGGGTGCAGAACTGGGGGCTGATGGGAGTTCCGTACCTTATCGGATGGGTTCTTGACAAATATTGCATAACAGGTTCGCGTCTGATAGACGGAGTTGAGGTCCCAAGTTATGATTATACGATTCCGATGATGATCTTTACAGCATTCGGCGTTCTTGCGATATTGTTCGGCTTCCTGCTGAAGGCAGAGAATAAACGGAAAGGTTACGGGCTGGAGATGCCCAACATTGTTAAAGAATAATCATTAACAGAAATATCTATGAGTGAAATTAAAAATCTTGAACCGAAGCTTCTGTGGAAATATTTCTATGAAATAACACAGATCCCGCGTCCCTCAAAGAAGGAACACCGGATAACAGAGTTTATGAAAAAGTTCGGACAGGACCACGGTCTGGAGACCATAGTCGACAAAACCGGCAATGTGATCATCCGCAAGCCCGCCACGAAAGGTATGGAGAACCGCAAGGGAATAATACTCCAGGCCCACCTCGACATGGTACCCCAGAAGAATTCAGACAAGAAGTTTGATTTCGAAAAGGACCCGATTGAGACATACGTCGACCAGGGCTGGGTCAAGGCAAAAGGGACAACTCTTGGTGCTGACAACGGCATGGGTGTTGCTGCAGCAATGGCTGTACTGACCGATCCTAAGATTACCCACGGGCCGATAGAAGCCCTTTTCACAGTTGACGAAGAGACTGGCATGACAGGTGCCAAGAACCTGAAGAAGGGAGTGCTCAAGGGTGAGATACTGCTGAATATGGACTCGGAGGATGAGGGAGAGCTCTATGTGGGTTGTGCAGGCGGCATTGACGTGGGCGCAACACGCAGCTACAAGCAGGAGAAGACCCCCTCAGGCATGACTGCATACAAATTGACCCTCAAGGGACTCAAGGGAGGACACTCAGGGCTTGACATCCATCTTGGCAAAGGCAATGCAAACAAGCTTATGTTCAGGTTCTTCCAGCAGGCTGAGCACGACTTCGGCATGCGGATTGCCGAGTACAGCGGCGGTGACCTGCGCAATGCCATCCCGCGGGAGTCCTTCGCAACCGTTGTGGTTCCATCCATCAAGAAGACAGAGTTTGAAAAATTCATGAAGGGCTATGAGAAGATGTACAGGGCTGAATTCAAGGAGGTGGATCCGGACATCAAATTCATCTTCAAGGAGGCTGAGGCTCCGGCAAAAGTGATGAATGAGGCTGACCAGTACCGCATTATAAGGGGCGTTTATGTTTGCCCGAATGGCGTTCAGAGAATGAGCGCAAGCATGCCCGGTGTGGTTGAAACATCAAATAACCTCTCAATCGTCAGGGTTGGAAACGGAAAGTTCGAGTCCTACTGTCTCTGCAGGAGCTCGGTTGAGACTGCCAAGGAAGCTACGGCATGGAAGATTGCTGCCGGATTCCAGCTTGCTGGCTGTGATGTTGAGCTCTCAGGGAGCTACCCTGGCTGGAAACCCAACATGGACAGTGCCATCCTGGTGACCATGAAGGATACCTACAACAAGCTTTACGGAAAGGTGCCTGAGATCAAGGCCATCCATGCAGGGCTTGAGTGCGGTATCATCATGGGAGTCTACCCGAAACTCGATTCAATAAGCTTCGGCCCGACCATCCGCTATCCGCACAGTCCGGACGAGAAGGTCGAGATAGCATCTGTAGGGAAATTCTGGGATTTCCTGGCTGCCACACTGAAGAACGCACCAAAGGCTTAGCAACTGTTGTACCGGTCAGGCAGACCGATACTAACCCATCATTAACACAGAGGGGATCTCCGGAAAGGGATCCCCTCTGTTCTTATTGCTGTTGATGCTTCAGGTCTTTGCAGGGATGCTATTTGATATTGATCTCGGCCAGAACATCATCTTTCATCACATTCTGACCGGCCTTTACACCTATCCTTGTTATGGTGCCACTGACAACTGACTGTATCTCATTCTGCATCTTCATGGCTTCCAGGATTACCAGTGCCTCGCCGCGCATCACTTCGGCCCCTTCGCGGACAAGGACGTCAATTATCTTGCCTGGCATGGGTGCCTTGACAATGAGGGCTGAACTCTTTTTCCTGTCGGAGCCAAGGACCCTTTTGCGCTGCATTGAGACCGGAGTCTCGACGTTGAATGTGTGACTGATGTCATTGAACAGGATTTCATACCTGTTCTGCTTCGTGCGTACGATCTCAACAGGATAACGCCTGTTCTTCCACAAGACGTGAACACCGTATTTCTCGTCCTCACGGAGTTCAACACTGTAATCTCTGCCGTTGACCCTTATTACGTTTTTCAAAGGAAGGTTGAATGCAAACTTCTTCCCTTCATTTGAAAGGGCATAAAGTTTTTTTATGGCTGGTTTCTGGGGTGTCATTATTCCGTATTAAAGCTTTATCAGTTTCATCATGGTAACAGGGTGTCATCTGGTGCTTTCAAAACTGAGTCAGTCTCTTTCTCAGCAGCCATGGTGTGAGATCGCGGCCCTGGTCGAAACTGATTGAGGAACTGTTGGAGGAAAGATTCTCTTCGGTGAAGAGTTTGGTTGCAATCCAAGCAGAGATTGTCTCCTCATACTCACTGCTGCAGTGGTATCTGTCAAGATTTTTTTCGATGAATGCCGTTGTGAAGGTCCCTTCCTGGAATGTGTGATTGCGCATTAACATACGGAAGAAGGGGAGGGTGGTTTTGGTTCCCTTGATCCACACCTTGTCAAGGGCTTTTTTCATATTGATGACGGCATCATGCCGGTCCTTGCCGGTGACAATCAGCTTGGCAATCATTGAGTCATATGATGCCACAATGGATGACCCGGGTCTGACGCCGGTATCTACCCTTACTCCCGGTTCTTCGGGAAAACTGATCTTTTCAATCCGTCCCGGGGCAGGTGCGAATCCTGCCTGCACATCCTCTGCATTTATCCGGCACTCGATTGCCCAGCCTGTCAGCCTGATATCAGCCTGTTTCAGGGTCAGTTCTTCGCCGTAGGCGATACGTATCTGCTGTTCAATTAGGTCAATGCCGGTGATCATTTCAGTTACCGGGTGCTCCACCTGGATACGGGTGTTCATTTCCATGAAGTAGAAATTCCGGTCCGAGTCGAGCAGGAACTCCACTGTTCCGGCAGAGTAATAGCCAACTGCCTGTGCAATTCTGACTGCAGTCTCGCCCATTGTGGCCCTCAGTTCATCGTCCAGTGCCGGTGATGGGGCTTCCTCAAGCAGTTTCTGGTGCTTCCGCTGGATTGAGCACTCCCTTTCGCCGAGGTGGATTATGTTTCCATGTGTATCACCCAAAACCTGGAACTCAATATGTTTCGGGTTTTCGATATACTTTTCAATAAAGACGCTCGGGTCATTGAATGCTTTCTCCGCCTCACGGCTGGCGAGGGTGAACATCTTCTCCATTTCTGACTCCTGCCTCACGATCCGCATGCCCCGGCCTCCGCCGCCGGATGCTGCCTTGATAATGACAGGGTAACCGATCCTGGCTGCATGCCTTACTGCTTCATCCTCATTGGCAACACTGCCGGGAGTTCCCATTGCCATCGGAATTTTGTGCTTAAGGGCAATCTGCCTGGCAACGGGTTTGTTCCCCATCTTGTAAATGGCATCGGGTGAGGGACCGATAAAGATTATTTTATTGTCACGGCACTTTTCTGCGAACCATGCATTTTCAGCCAGGAACCCGTAGCCGGGGTGGACCGAGTCGCACTTTGTTTTCAGCGCTATTGCAATCAGCTTCTCAACATCCAGGAAAACCGGGATCTCGGCCAGTTCATCATCCTCTTCGTGGATTATATCTGCAAAGGTGAGGTACATTGCGTCAGGTTCGACGGCTGTGCGAACCGCAACGGTTTCTATCCCCATTTTACACGCGGTACGCATGATCCGCACTGCAATTTCGCCGCGGTTCGCAATCAGAATTCTTTTCAGTTTTTTCATACAATGCTTTATGCCCTACGGGCAATTTTCCACTTCTGCCTATTGCCTATTGCCTACTGTCTCCCTTACAAAGGAATATTTCCATGCTTGCGAGACGGCACCTTCACACTCTTGTTGCTCAACGCGGAGAAGGCTGACAATACTTTGGCGCGTGTCTGTGCCGGATCAATGACTTCGTCTATATAACCCTTTTCGTCTGCAATGAACGGGTTTGCCACCTTCTCGCGGTATTTCTTCACCAGTTCTTTCTTCATTGCAGCCGGGTCCTTCGCCTCCGCCAGCTCGCGGCGATACAGTATGGCCACTGCACCGTCAGGTCCCATAACTGCAATCTCGGCTGAAGGCCATGCAAAGTTGAAGTCGCCTCCCATACCCTTGCTGTTCATCACTATGTAAGCACCACCGTAAGCCTTGCGGAGTATCACCGTTATGCGGGGCACAGTTGCCTCCGCATATGCGAATAGCATCTTGGCACC
>JAKAXP010000092.1 GCA_021816545.1 Bacteroidota bacterium | reverse complement strand
CGATCTCCAGCATGCCTAACATGAAGAGTGATGCAGTCTGGAAGACCCTGCCGTTCTCCCAGTTCCAGTACAGGACTGCAGGCTTGCCTATTGTAAGATTACCTATCCAGGTCTTCAGCAGGGAATTACCGGTTATATGTTCCCCAGTCCTCGCAAAATAAGACCATGATACCGGATCTGCCATACTTGCTCCCGGATTTTGTAACCCTTTTACCAGGGTAAACCACTCATATGGCTGCAGCATCAAAAACAAAGCGATCCAGAAGACACTTCTGTCGCCAAGTCGGGCCACCGGGATAAGCACCAGCCCGATGAGTGCATAGATCATTAGTATATCGCCCTGGTAGAATGAAGAGTTGATAATACCAAAAAACAGAAGCAGAAGGAGCCTCCAGACAAATCTCCCGCGGAAATCGAAGCCTCTCCTTGCCTGATTGTCCGACTGAATGAAGAATGTCAGTCCGAAGAGCAGGGCAAAGATTGCGTAGGACTTCCCGCCGAAAAGGAAGAAAAGTGTGTCCCATATCCCTTTATCAAGGTTGACTAACCAGACAGGCAGTCCATCAGGTTTATAATAAAAGTCAAAATGCTCAATGTTATGAAGCAACATTATTGAGACTATGGCAAATCCACGCAGGGCATCCACCACATGAAGACGAGAGGAATCAGCAATCATATTGCCGCAGGGTTATAGTTCATTTCCGGAATTCCATTCCCTGAAAAACTGGTCGAGATACCTGACCATGAAATCATGCCTTTCACCGGCCAGTTTCTTTCCTGTGGGTGTATTCATAAGGTCCTTGAGGAGCAGCAGTTTGTCATAGAAATGATGAACGGTGGAGACTGACCGTGGCCGGGATGCTGAAAGGAGGGGAGGATCAGAGAGGCGCTCGCGGGGATCATAGATCTCATTCCCCTTAAACCCGCCGTGGTTAAATGCCCTTGCGATGCCGATAGCCCCCATGGCATCAAGCCTGTCGGCGTCCTGAACTATCTGCAGTTCAATGCTGGCAGCCGGGTTCCTGATCCCTTTTGAAAAGGAGATTTTTTCATTGATGCTAACCACCTCGTCAATGATTCTGGGATCAACGCCGAACCCGCCAAGTAATCTCCGGATCTCTGCCGGGCCGTCATGGGCAGCAAATTTGTGATCCCCCACGTCATGCATGAGGGCTCCGAGTTCAATGCAAAACCTGTTACCCTGCTGTTCACATTCATGTATATGCAGTGCCAGCCGCACAACTCTTTCGATATGAAGCCATCCGTGCCCGCTGTCGTGCGTCTTCATTGCCTCACTGACATATCCGGTCACCGCTTCTATTATTTCCATTTCGCTCATCATCTTTATCCTCCGGGAAAAGTGATCCAAAATATTGATAATTTTGCCAACCTTAACCGATGGAACGGGACAAGATATGAACAGCGCAGAAATCATCACCATTGGAGACGAACTGCTTATCGGGCAGACTGTTGACACCAACTCAGCCTGGATGGGAATGCAGCTGAGTATGAGGGGGATAAGGGTTAACCGGATAACATCTGTTTCGGACAGGAGAGAGGAGATCATTGCTGCTCTTGACGAGTCGCTGGCAAGGGTACCGCTGGTGCTGATGACGGGTGGACTCGGGCCTACAAGTGATGATATCACGAAACAGACGCTGGCAGAGTATTTCGGCACTTTGCTGGTAATGAACCAGGAGGTTCTTGAGGAAGTGACAGCAAGGATTACGCGCCGCAATTTTGAGATGAATGAGAACAACCGCAGACAGGCGCTGGTGCCTGAGAGCTGCAGGATTCTTCGCAACCATGCAGGCACCGCCCCGGGCATGCTGTTTGAAAAGGATGGAAAGATAATCATATCAATGCCGGGTGTTCCGTCGGAGATGAAGCACATCATGCAGGAGCATGTCCTCCCAATGATATCCGCCATGGCTGGCAGTCATACAATTATTCACAGGAACATAATGACGTTCGGCACATTTGAAGCGAAACTTGCAGAGAGGCTGGAGAGTTTTGAGAAGGAACTGCCTGCAATGATTAAGCTTGCATACCTGCCTGCACACGGCATCATCAAGCTACGGCTGACCGGCACCGGAGACGACCCTGAACTGGTTCAAAGGACGGAAGAGGAGCAGGTGCGTAAACTATACTCCATCATACCGGAGGTTATTTACGCCGAAGATGAAGTGACACTTGAAGAGACAGTAGGCAAACTGCTGTTTGACAATAATCTGACGGTATCCACAGCGGAAAGCTGTACAGGGGGCAGGATTGCTTCAATGATTACAACGGTTCCCGGAAGTTCGGCATGGTTCAGGGGATCAGTTGTGGCATATGACAACAGCATCAAGACAGGCGTCCTGGGTGTTGACCCTGCAATCATCAGCCGTTACGGAGCTGTAAGCGAAGAGACGGTAAGGGCTATGGCCGCCGGTATGCGGAAGCTGGCAGCTACCGATTATGCAGTGGCTGTGACCGGAATAGCAGGACCTTCAGGAGGAACTCCGGAAAAACCGGTCGGAACAGTATGGATCGCCGTCGCCTCGGCAAGAGGCATAGTGGCTGAAAAACACCGCTTTGCCGACGACCGGCAGGTCAATATCTCACGGTCAGCAAGTACGGCTCTTAACCTGCTTAGAAAACAGATAATCAGTCGTTAAGACCTCTGTACGCATTGATGTTGGAAAAAAATGCACGATATATTTGGTTAATAGAATAAAAATCACGTATTTTGCGAACCGATTTTCGGAGTTTTCAGAACAAGTAAAAAAAGGATAATAATGTCAAAGGTTTGTCAGGTCACCGGAAAGAAAGCAGTGGTTGGAAACAACGTTTCCCACTCGAAGAGGAGGACCAAAAGAAAGTTTATGGCTAACCTGTTCACGAAGAGGTATTTCCTTCCCGAGGAGAACAGGTGGATCACCCTTAAGGTATCAGCCGCAGGTATGAGAAACATCAACAAGAACGGGCTTGCATCAGTGCTTAAGGAAGCAAAGGAAAAAGGTTACATTGTCAATTAATTTAAACCGGAGAGAAAATGGCAAAGAAGAGCAAAGGCAACAGGCAGCAGGTTATCCTTGAATGCACTGAGCATAAGGAATCCGGACAGCCGGGCACCTCAAGGTATATTACAACAAAAAACCGTAAGAACACCCCTGACCGTCTTGAGAGAAGGAAATACAACCCGATTCTTAAAAAAGTAACCGTTCACAGGGAGATTAAATAACACAGTGAGATATGGCAAAGAAAGTTGTTGCAACACTTAAGACAGGAACCGGCAAATCATTCACCAAATGCATCAAGGTGGTGAGATCAGACAAGACCGGTGCATACCAGTTTAAGGAAGAAGTCGTTCACAACGACCACGTTAAGGACTTTTTCACAAAGAAATAAGATCAGTTGACCTGATCAGTGAATACAGGGAGACGCCGGTAACTGCGTCTCTTTTTTTACTTTTGACCGATCAACATTTCATCAATGGCATTATTCGGATTATTCAGGAAAGAGGAGAAGGAGATTCTTGACAGGGGCCTCAGCCGCACCCGCGAAAACGTATTTTCGCGGCTAACCAGGGCTGTGGCCGGAAAGTCAAAGATCGACGACGAGGTCCTTGACAACCTGGAAGAGGTTCTTGTCTCATCCGATGTAGGCGTGGAAACTACCCTCCGTATCATTGACAGGGTTTCAAAGCGCGTTTCACGCGACAAGTATGTTGGTACCTCTGAGCTAAATGCCATACTGCGCGAGGAGATTGCGAGCCTCCTTGAGGAAAACAAAAGTACACATGACACCTCATCCGGATTTGATGCCCCACTGCCTTCAAAACCGTATGTCATACTGGTGGTTGGTGTCAACGGTGTTGGCAAGACAACCACTATTGCCAAGCTTGCATATAACTTCAGGCAGGCGGGACGAAGCGTGCTTCTCGGTGCTGCCGACACCTTCCGTGCAGCTGCGATAGATCAGCTGAAAATATGGGCGGAACGGGCAGGCGTTCCGATTGTGAGTCAGCAGATGGGCGCCGATCCGGCCTCTGTGGCATTCGACACTGTCAAATCAGCAGTCTCAGCCGGAACCGACATAGTCATTATAGACACCGCAGGCCGTCTCCATAACAAGATCGGACTCATGAATGAGCTCTCCAAGATAAGGAGGGTTATGGAAAAAGTGATCCCTGAGGCTCCGCACGAGGTGCTCCTTGTCCTTGACGGGTCAACGGGCCAGAATGCCTTCGAGCAGGCAAAACAGTTCACCGCTGCAACTGAGGTCAACGCACTGGCCATAACTAAATTAGACGGTACTGCAAAAGGGGGAGTGGTTATAGGTATCTCTGACCAGTTCAGAATTCCGGTCAAATATATTGGCGTAGGTGAAAAGATGGAAGATCTCAGGATATTTAACCGCTATGCCTTTGTTGATTCACTCTTCAGCGACCGTACCTGATGAAACGTAACAGGGTAAATATAGTCACCCTGGGGTGCTCAAAAAACACCGTTGACTCACAGAAGCTCATGCGCCAGCTTGAGGCCGGAGGATACATGGTGGAGTCAGAGTCAGCTGATCCGGCTGACATAGTAATAATCAACACATGTGGCTTCATCCATGATGCGAAGGAGGAGAGCGTTGACACGATTATCAGGCACGCTGAATCAATAAAACGGGAGGGCAGGGGGAAGCTGTTTGTCATGGGATGCCTTGTTGAGAGGTACCGCAATGAGCTTCAGAACGAGCTTCCCGAGGTTGACGGGTGGTTCGGGGTCAACAGGCCGCAGGAGATAATATCCAGGATGGGACTTGCCTACAAACAGGAGCTGACCGGAGAAAGAATCATGACGGGACCCACTCACTATGCCTACCTGAAAGTATCAGAGGGGTGTGACCGCACCTGCGCATTCTGCGCAATACCTGACATCAGGGGAAGGTACATCTCAGAACCCATTGAAGACCTTGTTGAGGAAGCACGGAAACTGGCAGCAGGTGGTGTCAGGGAACTGATTCTGATCGCCCAGGATCTCACCCTCTACGGCCTTGACCTTTACGGAAGGCAGATGCTGCCTGAACTCGTCAGGCGCCTGACAGAAATTCCGGATCTCGGCTGGGTCAGACTTCACTATCTGTATCCATCTGATTTTCCGATGGAGATTCTGGAGATGATGCAGGATAACAAGAAGATCTGCAGATATATAGATCTGCCGATACAACATATTTCCGATAAAGTGCTCAGGATGATGCGCCGCGAGCATGACGGTGCAGGCACACGGCGCCTGCTGTCAGATATCCGCCGCATGCTGCCGGATGCGGCTGTCCGGACCACAGTCATCGCCGGCCACCCGGGCGAGACTGAAAAGGAGTACCGGGAATTGCTTGATTTTATAGGGGAATACAGGTTCGACAGGCTGGGGGCTTTCAGGTATTCCCATGAGGAAAACACCCATGCGGCACTCAAATATGAAGATTCAGTTCCTGAGAAAACCAAGGAGAAAAGGGTTGCCGGGATAATGAAGCTGCAGCAGGAGATCTCAGCCGCAAGGAACGCCTCAATGACCGGCAGGGAGATGCGCATAATAATAGACAGGAAGGAGGGACTCTTTCATGTTGGACGCAGCCAGCATGATTCTCCCGAGGTGGACCAGGAGATACTCGTGACCGGTACCAAAAATATTGAACCCGGCACCTTCATCGATGTGAAGATCACCGGGTCAACGGAATTCGATCTCTATGCGGAAAAAGTCTGAAAGTCTGAATGTCTGAGGTCTGAAGGTCTTGCAGTCTTGCAGTCTTGCTGTCTTGCGACGTGTAACTCCCAGGTAAAGACGGCTGTCTATTCACTGCTGACTGGTACTGCCAATTGCCGACTCAACTGTTATTCTCCTCCTCTGCCGGTTCCTCGGCATCCTTCTTGCCGCCGACCTTGAATGTAAGCTCCTCCTTGCCCTTTGAATAACCGACGCTGATGACTGCGCCATCGGTAACGGCACTCTTGATTATCACCTCTGCCAGCGGGTCCTCCAGGTACTTCTGAATAGCCCTCTTCAGCGGCCTTGCACCGTATTGAACGTCGAATCCGCGGTCTGCCATGAAGTCGCGTGCCTGTGCACTCAGCTTCATCCTGTAACCCAGCGCTGCTATCCTGTCGAACAGTCCCTTAAGCTCAATGTCAATGATCTTGTCAATATCCTCCCTGGTGAGCTGGTTGAACATGATGACATCGTCAATCCTGTTGAGGAATTCAGGTGCGAAGGTCTTCTGCAGCGCTTTCTGCAGGATGCTCTTGTTCTGCTCGTTGCGCGAGGTTTTCTTTGCCGAAGTCTCGAAGCCGACGCCTGCGCCAAACTCGGTAAGCTGACGGGTGCCGATGTTCGAGGTCATTATGACAATTGTATTCCGGAAATCGACCCTGCGTCCAAGGCTGTCAGTGAGCTGCCCTTCGTCAAGCACCTGCAGCAATATGTGGAACACATCCGGGTGAGCCTTCTCAATCTCATCAAGAAGCACCACCGAGTAAGGTTTGCGCCTTACCTTTTCAGTCAGCTGACCGCCCTCTTCGTAGCCCACATACCCGGGAGGCGCCCCGACAAGGCGTGATACCGAGAACTTCTCCATATATTCACTCATGTCAACCCGTATAAGGTTGTCAGTGGTGTCAAAAAGGAACTTTGCCAGCACCTTTGCAAGCTGGGTCTTTCCCACACCTGTGGGACCGAGGAAAATGAATGTGCCAATAGGCTTGTTCGGGTCCTTCAGCCCGGCCCTGTTGCGCTGTATTGATTTGACTATCTTGGCGATGGCTTCATCCTGACCTACTATGCTTGTTTTCAGTTCCTCTGCCATCTGCAGCAGGCGTGTCCCTTCAGTCTGGGCAATCCTCTGAACAGGGACACCGGTCATCATTGCAACAACCTCTGCAACCTTCTCTTCATCAACTACCTCGCGGTTAAGTGCAAGCTCCTTCTCCCAGCGCTTCTTCTCCGCCTCAATAAGGTCGAGGATGTCACGCTCCTTGTCACGGTAGCTTGCGGCCCGTTCATAGTTCTGGTTCTTGACGGCGTTGCTCTTTTCCTTTTTGGTTTCCTCGAGCTGCTTCTCCAGCGTCAGGATCTTCTCAGGAACAACAATGTTTGATATGTGAACCCTAGATCCGGATTCATCAAGGGCATCTATTGCCTTGTCCGGGAGGTTCCTGTCACTTATGTACCTGTTTGTCAGTCTCACGCAGGCCTCAATGGCTGCGGGTGTGTACGAGACATTGTGATGCTCCTCGTAACGCTCCTTGATATTATTTAGGATTTCAATGGTTTCCTCAATCGTTGTGGGGTCAACGAGCACTTTCTGGAAGCGGCGTTCCAGGGCTCCGTCCTTTTCAATATGCTGCCTGTACTCATCGAGGGTGGTGGCACCGATGCACTGGATCTCACCCCTTGCCAGTGCCGGCTTCAGCATGTTGGCAGCATCGAGGGAACCGCTGGCGCCACCTGCACCGACAATAGTGTGAATCTCGTCAATGAACAGGATTATGTTGTCATTCTTGGCCAGTTCATTGAGGATGGCCTTCATCCTCTCCTCGAACTGACCGCGGTATTTGGTACCTGCAACTATTGATGCAAGGTCAAGTGCAACAACTCTTTTATTAAACAGGACTCTTGATACATTCCTCTTGGTGATCCTCAGTGCGAGGCCTTCGGCAATGGCCGATTTTCCGACTCCCGGCTCACCGATCAGGACAGGGTTGTTCTTCTTTCGCCTGGAGAGTATCTGTGCGAGGCGCTCTATTTCTCGTTCACGGCCTACAACAGGGTCAAGGCGGCCTTCCTCGGCTGCTTTGGTGAGATCAATGCCGAAATTGTCAAGAACCGGGGTCTCGGAAGAACTCCTCTGGGCCTGCTGTCCGCCCTGCTGCTGCTTGCCGGGCCCGGGATTTGAAAACATCCCTTCATCATCCTCGTCGCGAGGATAATCTGCCTGCGCGGCAGGATTACTGGCTTCGACTGCCTTTTTGACAAGCGAATAGTCTATGTCAAGCTCTGTCAGGAACCTGGTCACAAGGTTGCTCTCATCGCGAAGGATGGCCATAAGCAGATGCTCGGTATCGATAACCCTGGTTTTCATTGCCTTGGCTTCGATATGAACCAGCCTCAGAACACGTTCAGTGCTCTTCAGCAATGGCAGGATGTCATTGTCTGCCATCGTTACAGGCTTGTCTGCCTTAATGCTCTTTTCTATTGATCCCTTGAGCATAAGGAGGTCAACACCGTTATTTAAAAGTATATCTACAGCAACTCCTTCGCCCTCGCGTAAAATCCCCAGGAAGAGGTGTTCAGGGCTGATATGGCTGTTGCCAAGCCTGATCGCTTCCTCCTTGCTGTAACCAAGGATATCATTGACTCTCTGTGAGAAATGTGCGTCCATCATTTTTTCGTTAAGGGTTTCATGCAATTGTGGCAGAAGAACTGCCATAAATACATAAAACGCCGGATTTCAAAGTTAATTCTATTGTAAAAAACTATTGGCAAGAATTGTGCCCAATTTTTAACACGGACTGTTAACAAATAGAGCCCTTAAAAGGTTAAAAAATAAGTCATTTTGATTATTTTCGGGGATTAATTTCCGCCATTGCAAATATTAACCTAATATATTAAATTTCAATCTGATATGTCAGATCAAGCGAAAA
>JAKAXP010000091.1 GCA_021816545.1 Bacteroidota bacterium | reverse complement strand
GCATGACTGAACGGTTTGGAGGCGTCAAGGAGACCGTCGAAACCAAAGGTGGCTTCCGGGTCAAACCTCACCACAGTCTCGTCGCGCTGGGTGGCTGAAGAGAGGGTCAGCCTTACAAGCGGTATCAATTCTGCCGACTTGAACCTAGGGGCATCATTGTGCTCGCGGGCGTTGTCGGGGATGTTTATCCATGATCCTTCTGTGCGTGTCCGCACGAAGAATCCCTGAAGCGGTGCTATGTGCGCCGTGGCGCCGTTGGTGCCGACACCGTCTACGTAAGAGGCTTCTTCACCTGAAGCAGTCCTGAGGTAATAGGCATGTCGCAAGAGGTTTTTATCGTGCGAATAGGTAACATTATCCCAGTTAATGCCGCAGGTAAGGGAATTTCCGAGGAGCGAATAACCGTGAATTGTCGTATCACCTCCTGATCCGCCGAACGGCAGATCAATCCTGCCAACAGAAGTGGTTATTGTCTTCAGGTTTCGGTAGGTCATTGTAGTATCGGTGGCAACACTAACGTCATAGCCTTCTCTGGCTGAAAGATTACTGAAGCCGGTAGTACCTTCATAACCGTCATGCCACTGCCAGCCGTCACTTACGTCGGTTTCGACTTCTGTCTCGTCATAACGTAAAAGCATGTAAGGGTCAATATCTGTAAAGACTGTCTTTGAGACTGTCGCAGGGGGTGCAATGTAGTGCCACCAGTCGCCTGATGGTCCTGAAGTCAGGAAGTGATCAATATTGATGTTACCCGAGGCACCGGAGTAACTTCCGGTAAGCATGGATGCATGACCCGAGGCATCTGCGTGCAGGTCTATGGTACCGTTGTTTGTAACAGAGGAAAATGTTGCCTTCGAGCCCGGCTCCATAATCATGCGCAACCCGCTGTTAAGAGTTACGGCCGGTCCTGGTGCAGCAGTCGGGTAGGTGGAGGTTCCCGAAGGTATGATTATATTTCTGGCTGAGGGGAGATATCCTCCGACCCAGTTACCGGGGTCACCCCAGCTGGTGTTGCCTCCCTTCCAGCGGCTGTAGATCATCTCATAGGCGCCCATGTCTGTCACCCCCACACGCACTGAGCCGGTAAAGTCAAGCAGAGGAACAGTCACACCGGTGTAGCTGTCAGCCCCGGTATCACGCATCGGCGAATCAAAAGTGATAGTTAGATCGCCCATTGTTGGGTCAGTGAAGTTTGGCCCGTCGGCAGCAGTGTTGCTGCTGTTCAGGGTAAGGCATCCGGCATAGGATACTCCCTCGATTGCACACATGTCAAAGACAGTGGTGGGCGTTCCGGACAGTCCGATATGCGACGATCCGCCCCAGATGACCGTGTTCACGATCTTAGCGGCCGGTGAGTTCTCGAGATATATTGTTCTCCCGTCAGCAGAAGGTGATGTATTGTTTGCGAAGGTGGAATTGACAATGACCGGTGATGCCGAGATTGACGCAACGGCGCCGCCCATGCTGCCAGTTGCGGTGGTGCTGTTGCTGTAGAAGACTGAAGAGGTAATCCTTGGTGAGCTGCCTGCGGCGATATAAACCGCACCCCCGTTCTGGGAAGCCTTGTTGTTCTGGAACCTTGTGTTTGTCACGGTCACTGTGGCACCCGGTTCAACGTACAATCCGCCACCCCACTTTGACTCTGAGTTCCTTATAATGCCGTTGTTGAAATTAACAGTCCCCGAGCTTACATGCAATGCCCCGCCGGTGAACTTCGATCTTAACCTCTGACCGTTTTCCACTGTGCACCAGTTAAAGTTGCTGGTTCCGGTTGATGTGATGTAAATGTTACCCCAGAAATCGGTGGTTTCGCCGGGAACCATATCTCCGTCTGAGTCTGCTGTTATTACAATACGCTGGTAGGAATATCCCTGGGCGCTTATCTGTCCTGTTCCGCTGATGAGTATGCAGGCATACCTGCTTTTGCTTACAAGCCTTGTCCCGGGCATGAGCGTCAGGGTTCCGGCCGAGACACCAAGGTTGTTGTCAAAGTATTTAATGCCGCTGATTGTGAAGCTGCCAGCATTAATACCCTTGTAGGGATCACTGTAGGTGCCGGTCCCGGTAATCTGTGCCGTCAGTGAAGGCATTACGAGAGACAGCACCAATATCATCAAAAAGGTCCTTTTCATGACAGGCATTTAAATAATTATAACGACTCATATGCCCAAATGTTGCAGTCTGCAACGATTTGAACAGGCTGAAGTCGTTATTTATCACAAAAGTAACAATTCCTGAAGTTTTGTCAAGGGCATTCCGGCAATTATAGGAATTATTCCAGGCAGTGTTTTACCGTGCTTCTTGCTATCTTTGTTAATATCTCACCTGAATGCAGCCAAAGCAGAATATATTCAGCCGTTCCCTCGGCCTCCTTGCAGACAGCTCTGCAAAGGAGACCGCGGTGAGCATTATTATTCTGGTCTTAAGGGCATTGCTGCCATTGGTGGCAGTTTTGCTCGTGAGATATTTCGTTGACCAGGTCACCTTACCGGCAGGCGCCGGAGCGCGACCCCACGCCGGAACGGAACTAGCAACCGGAGTAGCAGACCAGGGTGAAATAGTACAGGTCGGTGAAACGGGGAACATTATCGATGGGCTCCTTCCCCGTGGCGCTTCGATTCCGGTGTCACTTCTGTGGCTAATAGCTGCAATGGCCCTGGCTCTCCTGGCCGATGACCTGCTATCCTATGCCGGAACATATATCTCAAGGAAGCATTCGTACCTCCTTGAGGGGCATATATCATCACTGATTCATTCTCATGCCGGGAAGCTGGGACTCAAGTACTTCGAGGATCCGCTCTTCCATGACAGGCTGGAGCGGGCTGCGAGAGACATTTCATGGAGACCCGCTGCGATCATCTCAGACTTTGTCCTCCTGCTTCGGGGAGTGATCTCCTTCGTTGCAATGGCCTGGGTGCTGAGGGATTTCGGGGTCATCCCTTTGCTGATCCTGGTTGCGGTTTTCATTCCTGTCCTGCTTGTCAGGAGGAGAAACTCAGCCAGGTTTTATGAGGTAAGGCAGAAGGTGACTGCAGATTCGCGGCAGGCATCATACTTCAGCTGGCTGCTCACCGGGGAGAAACCAGCACGGGAGGTGAAACTCTTTGGCCTTGGCGGTTACTTCGACAGGCTGTTCAGGAAACATTTCAAGGCCTCAAAGGAGCCGGAGCTTGAAACGGTCAGGAAGAATTTACTCCCGGAGAGCATTGCGTCACTGTTAAAGGTGGCCGCCTTTGCAGGCGTTCTGGTCTATGCCACGGCACGCTACCTCGACTCTTCAATCACTGCCGGTGAGCTTGCCATGTACCTGGTTGCATTCCGCCAGGCATTGCTTTATCTGCGCGATAGCGTAACCGGCTATTCAGGCCTCGCGGAGAACAGGCTCTTCCTGCAGGATCTGTTCGGATTCCTCGACCTGAAACCTGATATGTCAGGTAATGAACGTGTTCCGGATCCCGATTCATTCATTGAGATTGCCGCAGAAAACCTGTCATTCACCTATCCCGGTGCCGTACGGCCGGCTCTGCAGGACGTGACCCTGAAAATAAAAAGAGGAGAAAAGGTAGCAATAGTCGGGCCCAACGGCTCCGGCAAGACGACACTTGTCAAGCTTCTCTGTCGGCTCTATGACCCTGATGCCGGGCGCATTACGGTTAACGGTGCCGATGCCGCATCAGTTGATCCGGACTCTTACCGCGGGCTGTTTTCGGTTGTCTTCCAGAATTTCATGCTTTACTACCTGACCGCAGGGGAAAATATCACACTGGGAGATGCTCTGCAGTCAACAAACGGCAGCCGGCACTTCCAATCCCGCATTCGCCGGCTGGCGGATCGGGACGGCAGTCAGCAGCCGGGAAAGGAATTTCCTGAAAAGGAGAACACCCTGGAAGTACGAAGGGCTGCCTATGCAGCCGGTATATCTGAGCTTCTCGAAACCCTTCCTCACGCCTATGATACGATGCTGGGCCACCACACCGAAGGAGGACGGGAACTCAGCTGGGGTGAATGGCAGAAGATTGCAATCGCAAGGGCAATCTACAGGAAATCTCCGGTGCTGATCCTCGATGAACCTTCATCATCACTTGACGCCGACTCTGAATTTGAGATCTTCTCTGATCTCTCGCGGATAACTCAAGGAAGGACATGCATCTTCATAAGCCACAGGCTCTCAAACGTACGTGATGCTGACCGTATAATAGTTCTCGACGGAGGCAGGATTGCCGAGGAAGGCACCCACGAGGAACTGATGGCAGCAGGTGCAAGGTACTATACCATGTTTACCCGGCAGAAATCGATGTACAGATGACGCTGACAGAGAATAATTTGCCGGCTGAAAGCAGCGACGGACTCCGCCAGGCGGTAAGCTTGCTGCTTCTCCTCAGCAGGACTGATTTTACTCCGGCACAGAAGGAGCAGGCAAATGAGGATATACGTTCGTTCCCGGCGTGGAAACTCTTTACCGGCCTGGCTGTCAGGCATGGCGTGGCCGCACTTGTATGGCAGAACATAACAGACCTCGGGCTTGCCGGCAGTGTACCGGAGACCGAAAAGCTGCTGCTGGAGGGACTGCGGTTCAAATCCATCGCAAGGGTATCATGGATCACTGAGACGGCGGCAGGCGTAACATCCCTGCTGGAGCAGGAAGGGATAAAAGTGGTGCTGCTAAAGGGGCTCGCCCTTGAACATACCGTCTACGGCTCGAGGGGTCTTCGGCAGATGAGCGATGCAGACCTCCTGGTTGCTCCTTCGGATGCCCTGAGGGCCAGGGATATCCTTGTCAGGGAAGGATTCCGGTCCATGCCCCTCAAGTCGCCGCTGTACAGGCATATTATCCTCGACCTGGGCAATCATCTTCCCGAGCTGCACCGGGGAGGCATTTCCGTAGACCTGCACTACAGGCTTTTCGGCCCGGAGGGCGAGGAGATGGTTGTCAGGGCAATTGAGGAATCGGAAATGATCGTGAGCGGTGACAGGTTTTTTCGCGTGCTGCCACCCCTGACATCATTCCTGGCCCTTGTAAGCCACATCTACAAGCATGAGATAAAGGGGGAGTTTCAGCTGCGCCTATGGACTGATATCTATCTCCTGCTCCAGAGATATGGCGGAAGCATCCTGGTTCCCGGTCTTCCTGCCGCAGCAGAGAAGGCTGGCATTCCGGCTGAGGCAAGGATTGTCCTTACGGTGATGGAACAGGTATGGGGTGTAACCATACCTGAGGCAATGAGGGCACGGGAAGATGAGGAGCTGGCAAAGGCAGGCCGTTTCCTTGATGACCTGGCTCATCCAGGGTCTGTTGAACCAGTCAGCCAGCGGGAGATGTTCAGAAGAAATCTCAGGGTGCTTGGAAGCAACCGAAAAAAAATGATCTTCATCCTGGGAGATGTTTTTCCTTCAGTAGGATTCATAAAAAAGAGATACGGTTGCCGTTCTGCTCTGACGGCGATACTGCATTACCCTCACCGGCTGGGTAAACTGTTATGGATTTTAGGCCTTATCAGGGCAACAGGCCGGGAAAATTGACACAAATTCGGATATTTCACTAAAATATTTCAATTTTTCTTGGATGCTAATGAGAAATTTGCTTAATTTTATATCAGTCAAATTTTTCATTTTAGTCAATGTCTTAGTTGGGCTTTTTAGATAGTGCATTAAAAGGTGACTGTAATGGAAGCTATATGTCTGCAAGAGTGGCTTTATAACGTTTAACGGGCAAAGGGCGCTTCATATGCGCGGTCTCGCTGCATGAACCGTGCTTTTGCGAATGCTGCAGCTCCTTCCGCTGCAGCTCTGCCCCGGGTTCCACTGGCCCGGGGCAGTTTATTCCCGGCTCCAATGCTCATGGAGGTACTCCTCGGCCGGGGCAGTTTATTCCCGGTTCACGTGCTCACGGAAGAGTCTCCCGGCCCGGCTCCCGGTTTTTCACTGCCCTCAACCCGTCATGTGTTCCCGGGTGACAAGGGCAGTTTTATGAAGGCCTTTTCCGGTCTGTTGCCGCAAAAGCATTACTTTTGCACAAACACCACAAGAGATGAATAGTGCACTCTACCTATACAACACACTCACACGCAGGAAAGAGCTTTTTGAGCCGCTGGCACCACCGTTTGTCGGGATGTATGTCTGCGGACCCACAGTATACAGTGAGGCCCATCTCGGTCATGCCCGCCCGGCAGTGACCTTCGATGTGTTGTACAGGTACCTGATGCACCTGGGTTACCGTGTCCGCTATGTGCGCAACATAACGGACGTGGGGCATCTTGAGAATGAAACCGACGACACCGGGGAGGACAAGATAAGCCGCCGTGCCAGGCAGGAGCACCTTGAGCCGATGGAGGTGGTGCAGAAATACATGAACAGCTTCCACACCGCAATGGAAAAGCTGAATACGCTTAATCCCTCAATAGAACCACGCGCCACGGGTCATATAATTGAGCAACAGCAGATGGTTGAGAAACTCATCGAAGGAGGCTATGCCTACGAGGTGAACGGCTCGGTTTATTTTGACGTTGAGAAGTACGATGCCGCACATAGGTACGGTACGCTCTCCGGCAGGATCCTTGATGACATGCGGGCCAACAGCCGCGCTCTGGAAGGGCAGGATGAGAAACGGGGGCAGTTCGACTTCGCCCTCTGGAAGAAAGCATCACCTGGACACATAATGAGATGGCCCTCAAAGTGGAGTGAAGGCTTTCCCGGCTGGCACCTCGAATGCTCGGTGATGAGCACGAAATATTTAGGAGATACCTTTGATATTCACGGCGGCGGCATGGACCTGATCTTTCCGCACCATGAGTGCGAGATAGCTCAGAGCACAGCTGTACAGGGGCACGCGCCGGTACGCTACTGGGTGCACAACAACATGGTCACAATCAACGGGCAGAAGATGGCTCGCTCGCTCGGCAACTTCATCACTCTTGAGGAGATGTTCAGCGGCTCGCATAAGATGCTGGCCAGGGCCTACTCGCCCATGACAATCCGTTTCTTCATGCTTCAGGCGCAATACCGCAGCACCCTCGACTTCAGCAATGAGGCGCTGCTGGCGGCATCACTCGGGCTGCAGAAACTGATGAACGCTGAAAAAACACTTGCATCACTGACGCCCTCTGACAGCTCCACTGTTGATATCAGCGGCATCGCCGCGAAGTGCCACGAGGCGATGGGCGATGACCTGAACACTCCGGTGGCGATAGCCCATCTCTTCGACGCAGTCAGGATAATCAACCTCGTTAATGACGGGAAGGAAAAACTGAATGGTGCCGACCTGGATTCACTGAAGGAGCTGTTCAGGGTTTTCATACATGATATTTTTGGCCTGAAGGCCGAAGAGTCAGCCGGGAGCGACAGGCTCGAGGGCGTCCTGAAATTGCTGCTTGACCTGCGGCAGGAGGCGAAGGCGAAGAAGGAGTGGAGCGTTTCAGACCGCATCCGCGACAGGCTGAGTGAGCTGGGAATAACAGTCAAAGACCGGAAGGACGGGTACGACTGGGAGATAACGGCGTGAGTGCTCCGGCAGGAGAAGAGCGCTGAACCCGCAGGAGGTGGACCTTTACTGCGGAAGGAATACATCTTGGATGTCAAGGTGCTTCCGCCGGAGAAAAAGTATATTAACCTTTGAGGGCAACAGATTGTTTATGCGATATTAACCTAAAATGATCTCCGGGTACAAATCAGATATAATCCAGATAGGAAGCCTTGCACTGGGTGGTGACCTCCCCGTGCGTGTGCAAAGTATGACAAACACCGATACGCTTGATACAGCCGCAAGCGTAAGTCAGTGCATCCGTATCATTGAAGCAGGCGGAGAGCTGGTGAGGCTTACTGCCCAGGGAGTGCGCGAAGCGGAAAACCTGTTGCACATAAAAAGGGAACTGCGACATGCCGGGTTTGATACACCTGTCTGCGCTGATATTCATTTCAATCCGGCCGCGGCCGAGGTGGCTGCACGGATTGTTGAGAAGGTGCGCATCAACCCGGGGAACTATGCCGACAAGCGTGCCTCATTCATCAGGCAGGAACTGACTGACAGTGAGTGGATGGCCGAGCTGGAACGAACCAGGGAGAGGCTGCTGCCACTGATCAGGATCTGCACTGAATATGGAACCGCCGTACGAATCGGGGTGAACCACGGCTCACTCTCTGACCGGATCATGACCCGCTACGGCAACACCCCTGAGGGGATGGCGGTCTCAGCCATAGAGTTCCTGAAGATATTCAGGGGGGAAGGGTTCAACCGCATAGTTGTCTCCATGAAATCGTCAGACACCCTCACGATGGTCATCGCCAACCGATTGCTGGTGAAGATGATGGCTGAGGAGGGGATGTTTTACCCCGTTCACCTCGGGATAACCGAAGCCGGTGAGGGTGAGGACGGAAGGATCATTTCAGCTGCCGGTACCGGGACGCTGCTTGCAGAAGGGATAGGAGACACTATAAGGGTTTCACTGTCTGAGCCGCCGGAGGACGAGATACCGGTTGCCCGTGCAATCATCCGTGCTGTGGCCGGGGAATCAGGAAGGGTTAAGAACCCGGTAACGCCCCTGGAACAGAGAAAAGCCGGTGAAAGGTACTGGCCGCAGGTTTATACTGCTGCGGGAAAAGTTTCCATTCCCGGAAGAATGCCTGACAAATTCAATGGTGAGGCCGGGGAAAATTCCCTTCCAGGCATCCCGCCTGACAAATTCATTGATGAGGCCGGAATGCCGGCGGAGAGAGATGCACTTACTCAGA
>JAKAXP010000090.1 GCA_021816545.1 Bacteroidota bacterium | reverse complement strand
CATCATTCTTAATGACGGAAGGCCGTTGCGTGCCGTTTTGATCCTGTAGTTCACGGTTACACTGAAGGTGTGGTAGGCATCATTTCTTCTCGACCACTGTGAGGTATAACCGTCAAGATGGTCAGAGAGGGCATACCTGCCCGTCAGCTCCAGCCCCAGCAAGAGGTTGGGATCCATTGCCACCTTGGCTCCGATGCCCAGCGGTATCACTGCCGTGAAACCGCTCCTTTTGAGTGAGGGATCTGCATCCCACCGCTCCTGTATCCGGTCATTCCCCCGGTACACATTGTAACCGGCACCACCGATGCCGGTCAGGGCGTAAACGTCAATACTCCTGAGAAAATCGCTCAGCCTGTTTGCCCTCCTGTACCTGTAGGTCTGGAAGAGAAAACTGTTGCGCTCGCGGTTCCTGACAAAATAATACTCGCCGAAGAGGGCAGGTTCATAAAGGAAAGAACTCGTCTCATAGAGCCTGCCGTCATTGTTTGAACCCCTGCGGTCATCAGCATGGAGAGCTGCCCAGGTAAACGAAATCCTTGCAGCAACGTTGTCAGTAATGAAGTACCGGAATGATCCGTTGACGCTGTAACGGGTCTGGATGAAGGTTATATCCCTTAATCCCAGGGCATTTTCGCCGATTGTGAAGCCTCCTATGTCACCGTAGAACTGTGACGTGCCGATGGCTGCCATGGCTTCATATCTTTTCATCTTCCATAGCTGCCCTGATACGAATGGTGCAGTGAAAAACACCACCATACACATCACTATCAGACGCTTAACCATCAGTCACTTTGCAATTGCGGCTACAAATATAAGGAATGTCTTATATTTAAAACTTAAATATTCCTTAATTATTGTCAGTTACGGGGATCTGCACCCCACATGAGCTTATTCCTCAGGGTGCTGAAAAAATCGTTTCCGGCGGTGGTGACGGTACTGAGCCTCTCAACTGCCTGACGGACCTCCAGGGTTATACCGGCCGGAACCCTGACAGCCCTGGAGTCACAGGTAACCAGGCAATGGCTGCTTCTGCCTCCTGTTTCAAGCGTGATGATGCTGCTTCCGGTGACAATTATCGGTCTTATGGTGAGGTTATGCGGTGACATCGGGACAATTATGATGCTGTCATCTGTGGGAGAGAGAATGGGACCGCCAACACTCAGACTGTATGCCGTTGATCCTGTGGCCGTTGAGATGATAATACCGTCAGCCCGGTATGTATTGAGGAAGATTCCGTCAACCTTTACAGTTACCGTTATCATCCCCTGATCGCTTTTCTGAACGGTTATCTCATTCAGAGCCATTGCATTGCCGTTACTGAACAGCTCTTTGGGAGCTGATATCTCAAGCATTGCGCGGCTGACAATATCGTATTTTCCGGAGCAGAGGAGGTCAACAGATCTGCCGATGTCTTCGTCAGGAATGTTGGCCAGGAACCCGAGACGACCGGTGTTGATGCCGGCGACCGGAATACCGGCAGAACGGACACGCATTGCAGTCTCAAGGAAGGTGCCGTCACCGCCCACGCTCAGTATCATGCATACATCGGCAGGCAGGTCAGAGAGGTCGCTGAAGAGGATCACCCGGTGGTCGTTCTCAAAGTGATGACCTCCCGGATCCATCACGTTCAGATAGACTGTCACTCCCCTGTCATACAGGGCGTCTATGACTTTCATCAGGCCAGCGGTGGTCTTTTCTGTAAGACTCTTGCTGTAGAGTGCTATTGTTTTGTCCATCCCGGTCCGTGATTACATATTGAGGTACTTCATCAGCAGGTTGTACCTGTCTGTATAGAAGCGGTCCAGTTCATCGTTGTCCGTCACCCAGGTTGTCACCTCGTACGAGTATCTCTCAAAGGTTCTTATGATGGAGGCCAGGTCAGTGGTGTTGACCTTGATTGTAATCTCGAGGCTTGTGGAGTCAGGGTCAGAGGTTATATGCATGCTGAGAATCCTGGCATCATTGCTCTCCACTATCTGTGAGATCCGGCTCATTGAGTAATCACGCTGCAGTACCTTCAGGATCAGTATCCCGCCAGGCTGGTCAATTGATGAGATCTTTGCCAGGCCGCTTATAATCTCGTTGTATGTGATGACACCCCGGAAATGGTTGTCATCGTCAATGACGGGTACTACTGTCAGTTTGTGCCGTGCTGCGAGTGCGAGGACCTCATATATATGCTGATGAGCCTTTACCGAAGGTCTGGGCAGCGAGAGCGGGTGGTTGCCAATCGGCTCTTCCGGCTGGTTGAGGTCATAGATATCGCTGTCAGAAATGAGGCCAAGGTAGTCACTCTCATTTACGATAGGCAGATGGGAGACCCTGAATATCTCCATCCAGTTGAGGGCAGTCTGCGCTGTGTCAGATGTTTTCAGTGCAGGAACCACATCGGATATCATTTCCCTGGCAAGCATTCAACGGCTCATTTGGCGAATAAAAGTACAAAAAACTGCGGATCTTTATAACTTTACACGCCGAATCAGCAGAAGAATGCCATGACAAGACTGAGCGTAAACATAAACAAGATTGCCACCCTCCGGAATGCACGGGGAGGCAATGTCCCGGATGTGAAACTTGCAGCTGTGAAGTGCCAGGGGTTCGGTGCCGAAGGTATCACTGTTCACCCGAGGCCTGACGAGAGGCATATCCGCTACAGTGATGTATATGACATAAGGGATATCGTCACCACCGAGTTCAACATCGAGGGGAATCCGGAAGAGAAATTTATCAGGCTGGTACTTGATGTGGTTCCTGACCAGGTAACCCTGGTGCCTGACGCACATGATGCAATTACCTCCAACGCAGGGTGGGACACAAAGAAGCACCTGGCATTTCTTACCGGTGTGATTGCCCGTTTTCATGAGAAGGGGATCCGCACATCCATCTTCACGGGCACTGATCCGGAGATGATTGAGTACGCTGCCCGCACCGGCACTGACCGCATTGAGCTTTACACAGAACCATATGCCTCGATTTATCCGTCAGACAGGGATGCAGCAGTGGCTCCGTTCCTCAATGCTGCATTGATTGCCCGTGAGGCAGGGCTCGGGATCAACGCGGGGCATGACCTTGACCTCAACAACCTGTCATGGCTGCACAGTCATATTCCGTGGCTGATGGAAGTCTCAATAGGGCACGCGCTGATAGCGGATGCATTGTATTACGGGCTCGAGAACACAATCCAGATGTACCTGCGGGAACTCCGCAGAAGCTGACGCCTGAAAGGCTGCCGCCCCGGCCGCGGTCACCACTACGGTTTCTGAAGCAGGATGCCCTGCCGGAGTTGGCTGGCCTGTTACCGCAGGTGCTTCTCCACGATGGTCCTGAGAACCTCAATCCCGACAAGGTTCTCCCCTCCCCCGGGAATAATTATATCGGCATACCTCTTTGACGGTTCGATGAACTGCAGGTGTGACGGTTTCACTGTTTTGTTGTACCGTTCAAGGACCATCAGCACCGAGCGGCCACGTTCCACGATGTCACGCTGTATAACTCTTCCCAGCCTGTCGTCGGCATCGGCATCGACGAACACCTTTATGTCAAGCATCTGGCGGAGGCCAGGGTCAGCAAGAACCAGAATTCCCTCCACAACAACCACCTCGGCAGGCCTGATTGGGATGGTTTCTTCTGACCTGACACAGGTGAGGTAAGAGTATATCGGCATCATAATGGGCCTTCCGGCCTTGAGCTCAGCCAGGTGGGCTATCAGAAGAGGCCACTCCACAGAGTCAGGATGGTCAAAGTTGATGTTCTGCCTCTGCTCAACCGGGATGTGACTGTTATCACGGTAATAGCTGTCCTGCGGCAGTATCACCACTTCCCCCGGGGGGAGCATCTCAATTAGTTTTCGTACAACGGTTGTCTTTCCTGATCCTGTGCCTCCGGCGATCCCGACAATAAGCATAAAATGATTATTTTTGTACCAAAAGTAGCAAAAACAACTGTATGGTAAAGCACATCGTGATCTTTAAGCTGTCACCGCCGGTAACTCCAGAAGAGAGGGAGCAGTCGGTCATGAAGCTGAAGGAGATCTTCGGGCCGCTGGGCAACCGGCTGAAGTACATCATTGAATATCGGACGGGCGTAAATATCACTGATGTGGACCATGCCGGTGACTTTGTAATTGACGCCACCTTTGCCTCAGTGGCAGATCTGAAGCGTTATCAGTCCAGTGAACCGCACCGTGATGCGGTGGCTGCTGCCTCCGTGATAAAAAAGGCGAAGCTGGTGGTTGACTATAACTTCTGAAGCAATGAGCTCACTCTATCCCATCCGGTTCAGACCTGTGCTCAAGGAGACACTGTGGGGAGGAGACACCCTCGGGAAGCGCTTCGGCAAGAAGGTTAAGGCAGGTGCAAAAACCGGTGAAAGCTGGGAGATATGTGGCATAACCGGATCCAGCTCGGTGGTTGTCAATGGGTTCCTGAAGGGCAACACCCTGGAAGAGATAGCCGAAATCTACATGGATGAGCTGCTTGGAGAGTCTGTATACAGCAAGTTCGGGACTGAGTTTCCGCTGCTGATAAAATTCATTGACGCTGCAGACAAACTCTCAATCCAGGTCCATCCTGACGACAGGCTTGCATCCGAGAGGCACCATGCCTGGGGCAAGACGGAGATGTGGTATGTCATGGATGCGAAGCCGGGAGCAGTAATCCATACCGGATTCAGGAGGAAGACTTCGAAGGAAGAATACCTGGAATATCTTGCAGGCAAAAAACTTGCAGACCTGGTTAATGAAACACCGGTAAGTGCGGGCGATGTCTTTTTCATCCCTGCAGGCATGGTACATGCAATTGGTGCCGGTGTGCTTCTTGCCGAAATACAGCAGACCTCCGATGTCACCTACCGCATTTATGACTGGGACCGCGTTGATGTCTCGGGTAAACCACGCGAGATGCACACAGCCCTTGCCCTCGATGCAATCAATTTCGGCCTTGACAGTAACAATCTTATAAAAACTGCACCTGAGCTGAACAGGACGGTACTCCTTGCGGAGAGTCCCTGGTTCCATACAAGCCTCATCATGTTTGACAGGCCTATCATAAAGGATTACAGCCTTACTGACTCGTTTGTCATATACATCTGCACAGAAAGCATGGCTGTGGTTGAGTGGAACGGTCACAGTGAAGAGATTAAGGCCGGTGAAACCATCCTTATCCCGGCTTCAGCCGACAGTGTTGCCATCATCCCAAGGGGGAAGGCCACCCTGCTTGAAGTATTCGTACCACAAAAAACAAAGACAATATGAAACAGCTGACACTGCTTACGGCAGCAATCATCATGTTACTTGCCTCCGCCTGCGGAGGGGGTGCAGGCAAGGAAGGGGCCGACCGGAAAAAGGACGGACATGTTGCTGACACAGGATACACCGGCGTAAAGAATTATATCAAGGATAACATCAAACTGAGAGAAGTTAACTATAAAAACGGCCTTAAAGAAGGTATCACCCGTACCTTTTACAAGGGCGGCGCCCTGGAACAGGAGATACCTTACTCAGGTGACAAGAAAAACGGTGAAGCAAAATGGTATTACCCTGACGGGAAACTCTTCAGGGTCACCCCGTATGTCAATGATACAATTCACGGAGACCAGGTACAGTATTACAAGAGTGGCCGGGTCAAGGCCAGGATCGGCTATGTCGACGGCAAACGGGTCCCGGGCATCGAGGAGTTCATGATGAGCGGAGAAAAGGTGACCGATTACCCGACCCTCAGGTACAGGGTCAATGACCGCTACGAGGACAGAGGCGGGTACAAGGTATTCATAGAGTTTACTGACATGGCTGAGAAAGCGAAGTACTACAGGGGTGATTATGTCAACGGGCTGGTAGACATGGACTCACTGGCGCTTCTGCTGCAGACTGCAACCACGGGTTATCTTGACCTGCAAAAGACACCAGGGCACAAAGCCGACTCCGTGGTGGTCATTGCATCATACCTGACACAGTTTGGTAACAGGCTCTATTACCGCCTGGCCATACCTCTTCCATATAAAGACCTAAACTAAATCATTATGTCACAGATTCTGGTACCTGGCATAAGGCTCACAAAAACAATGACGGTTGGCCCGAATGATACCGCAGCGGTTTACGGATCAGGGCTGCATGATGTACTCTCAACACCGGCGATGATTGCATTTATGGAACAGACAGCCATGACGGCTGTAGAGGCGTGCCTCAATGAAGGAGAGGGCACCGTCGGGACAGAGGTTAACATCAGGCACCTCAAGGCCACCCCTGTGGGAAAGACCGTTACCTGTACCGCCACACTGCAGGAAGTAAACGGCAACAGGCTTCTCTTTCATGTTGAAGCAAGCGATGATAAGGGAAAGATAGGCGAAGGGATGCATGAGAGATTCATAATTGACAACAGGCGGTTCATGGAAAAGCTGAACGGGTGATGATCATCAGGTCAGCCTCATTTGTAACAAGCAGTGCCAAAATAAGCCAGCTGCCGGCGCCCGACTATCCTGAATATGCGTTTATCGGGAGGTCAAATGTTGGCAAGTCGTCACTTATCAATATGCTTGTCGGGAGAAAGGGTCTTGCCAAGACCTCCGGCAGTCCGGGCAAGACACAGACGATCAATCATTTTATTATCAATGAGAGCTGGTATCTTGTAGACCTGCCGGGGTACGGTTACGCCCGTGTTTCGCAGAAGACGCGGGAACAGTGGGATAAACTATTTACTTCGTATATCACATTGCGCGAAAACCTTATACTGCTCTTTGTGCTTGTTGACGCAAGGCATGAACCAATGGCTTCAGACCTTGCATTCATGGAGAAGCTGGCGCTGAACGGTGTTCCCTTTGCAAGGGTTTTCACGAAGACTGACAAGCTTTCGGCAGCCGATGCCGGGAAGAACAGGGCTGCCCATGACAGGGTCATGCTCCGGGAATGGGAGAGCCTGCCACCCACTTTCGTGACATCTGCTGCAAAGGGTACCGGAAGGGATGAGGTGCTGGATTACATCAAAGAGACCATGATATTTTTCACCGGAAGAAAATGATTGACCCATAAATATTATTTTTGCGGCATCGTTCAGTGAAACCCTAATACAATAACAGATATGATCGGCCGGGCTCCTTTTAAGATATTCTCCTGCACCTCATCACTTACGATAGCGGAAAAGATAGCTGACCATCTCGGCATCGAGCTGGGCAAGAGTTCACTCCTGAGTTTCAGTGACGGCGAGTTTCAGCCCTGCTTCGATGAATCGGTGAGAGGCTGCCATGTCTTCATCATCCAGTCAACCAACCCTCCGGCGGAGAACCTGATGGAACTTCTGCTGATGATTGACGCAGCCAAACGGGCATCAGCCTACAAGGTAAATGCCGTCATTCCCTATTACGGATATGCGCGCCAGGACCGCAAGGACCGGCCGAGGGTGTCGCTGGGAGCCAAGCTCACCGCTGACCTGCTGACAAAGGCGGGTGTTGACCGTATCATAACGATTGACCTGCATGCCGATCAGATACAGGGTTTCTTTGATGTACCTGTTGACCACCTTTTCGGATCAGCACTGTTTGCTCCCTACATAAGGAGTCTCAATCTCCCGAATCTGACTGTATCAGCACCTGACATGGGCGGTTCCAAGAGGGCCAATGCCTATGCACGTCACCTGCAGTGTGAGATGGTGCTTTGCTACAAGCTGCGCAAGAAGCCCAACGTAGTAGAGGAAATATCAATAATCGGTGATGTGGAGGGGAGACATGTAGTCATCATAGATGACCTGGTTGACACTGCAGGCACGCTGACCTTCGCTGCCACGGTGATGAAAGACAGGGGTGCACTGAGTGTCAGGGCAGTTGCAACCCATCCGGTCCTTTCGGGGAACGCAATTGAGAAGATTGATAAATCTCCGCTCGAGGAACTCGTTGTCACTGACAGTATTCCAATGACAGCGCAGTCGCCTAAAATCAAGGTACTTTCCGTTGGCGAGATCTTCGCCGAGGCAATAAAAGCAGTATACACGAACACATCAATAAGTTCGGGTTTTGTTTTCTGAGCTTTTTAGCTATATTTGCAGGCCAATTTTTTCAAACAATACGTCAAACGTGTAATGGGAGGTTATATGGCATTAACCTTGAGTAGCACAACAAATTAAAGACTGATGAAAACCATTGAGATCAAAGCCCTGGCCCGCGAACATTTCGGCAAGAAGAGTACCAACAGCCTGAGGGCAGAAGACAATGTTCCCTGCGTTATGTACAGGGAAAACGGGAATCTTCATTTTTATGCACATGAGAACGCTTTCCGCGGGCTTGTTTACACCCCTGAAGTATATCTAGCCAACATCGAGGTTGACGGAAAGAATTATACGGCAGTGATGAAGGAGATACAGTTCCACCCTGTTACTGACAAGCTCCAGCATATTGATTTCATGCAGGTGAGTGAAGACAAACCTGTCATAATTAATATCCCGCTGAAGATTACCGGTGAATCATCCGGAGTAAAGGCCGGCGGCAAGCTTCGCGTCAAGCGCAGAGCACTTAAAGTCAAGGGTCTTACGAAGCATGTTCCTGATCATCTTACAATTGACATTACCGGCCTTGGCATCGGACAGTCAATCAAGATCGGTGACCTCAACTACGAAAACCTTGAGATCATTGACAACAAGCGTGCAATGATTGTATCGGTTGATGTCTCCAGGATCTCCCTGAAGGAGGAGGAAACAGCTGCTCCGGGAGCTGAGGCTGCCCCTGAGGCACCTGCTGCCGAGTAACAACAACGCTTGAATGCGTGAATAATGAAACATCTTATCGCCGGTCTTGGCAACATAGGCGACGAGTATAGGAACACACGTCACAACGTAGGTTTTATGGTACTGGATGCTGCAGCCGCAGCATCC
>JAKAXP010000089.1 GCA_021816545.1 Bacteroidota bacterium | reverse complement strand
ATGTGGTGTTTGAAATCATGTGGAGGTACTGGAAGGCTCTCTGGGCTCCTATCTTGAAAGAAGCGCTGCCGGAGAGCATGAAGCGTGATGAAAACCTGAAGTCGAGTCCCGGGTAAGAACTTTCTGTATCCTTTGCCCCTACATACACAGTGTCTGTGATGTTTTCGATTCTTCTTGGCATTCCATCGGCATAGATGAACTCGCGCCGGGGGCCGAAGCTTTTATAAAGGGTTCCCCGGATCCCGGCCGTTACGGAAAGCCAGGGGGTAATCTCAAGCTCGTCACTTAAATAGAGAGAGGGTTCCAGTGCTTTTTCTCCCTGGAGCTCAAGGGGGATGGCTTCCGACCAGTCACCGAGAGGTTCGCGTCTGCCCGGCTCCAGAGAATAGAGTGTTGCATCAATGCCGAACTCCATCCTGTTTTTGGATGAGCTGAGGAAGGTGAAGTCAGCCCTGCCTATCTTCTGGCTGAGGCTGTAGTAAGTATTGTTTGCTTCAACGGAGTCAGCTGTGGAAGTAAGCCTGTAGCTGTAGTTGCTGATTATTGCAAAGTACTGTGCAGTGAGTCTCTCACCGAAGGAGTGTTTCCATTTCAGGGTGGCGGCGGTGTTGCCGTATCTGAAGCCGCTTTCGAGGTAATAGTCAAACCTGTCGTCACTGTAATAACCTGAAAGTGAGACTGAGTTCTTTTTGTTTATTTCCGCGCTAAGGGTACCCTGAAGATCATAGAATCCTGCCGTACTCTTTTTAAGCCTTTCATCGTTGAGCATTCCGAGGAGCCAGTCAGAGTAGGTTGTGCGCGCGCCGATAATAAATGATACCTTATCCCTTACCAGCGGCCCGTCTATCATAAGACGGCCGGTTACGGGACTGATTCCGCCGCTGACCTTTATCTTTTCTCTGTTTCCCTCTGCCGGAACTATCTCCATCACTGATGAGAGCCTTCCGCCGTATTTTGCAGGCATCCCGCTCTTGAACAGGGTAACGTCAGTGATCATGTCGGAGTTGAAGGCTGAAAAGAATCCGAAGAAGTGAGAGGAGTTGATTATCGGGGCATAGTTCAGGAGGACAAGGTTCTGGTCAGTGCTTCCGCCACGGACATTGAATCCGCCGGAGGCTTCTCCCACAGTCTGTATGCCGGGAAGCATGAGGGTACTCTTCAGCAGGTCTGCCTCGCCCAGGCCAAGCGGAATCTGTTTCAGCATCTTCACACTGATCTTCTCGGTGCCCATCCGGGTATTCCTGACATTGTTCTCCCGGTTGGCCGAAATTACAACGGCGTCAATTTCACTTGGGCTCTCGGTGAGTGACACATCAAGGGAGCCGTCGGAATATATGAGCACATTCCTGGTGGCTGATTTCATCCCCATCATCCTGTACTCGATCCTGTACTGCCCGGGAGGCAGTGATATTGAATAGAAGCCTGTACTGTTAGTCATAGCCCCTGTACGGAGCTTGTCCACATAGACCACAACACTCTGCATTCCCGTTCCGTCAGCTGCATCGCGGACGACCCCTGACAGGGTTACCCTTTCCGGCATCTTTCCGGCAGAAGGCCTGCCAATCCTGAAGAGCCGGTAGTCATCGCTTACAGTCGACTCCTCCTCCTTCGCGGAAGGCCGGACGAAGTCTGCCGAGGCTGTCTCCGCATACCTCTCCCTCATATATGTTTCATACTCCTTTGCGAAGCCGGTCTTGATTGAATAACCTTTCGATAGAATGATCCTGTTATCAGGTGTGATCATGAACAGAAGCCCGTCACGCCTCAGGGTTTTATCCAGCAATCCTTCAACGGTGGCGTTGTCGGCAGAGACATCAAGGCAGAGGGAATCGGTCCACCGGGGTGAATAATAAATCCTGACAGGAACCCTTTTTTCTACTGTGTCAACAAAGTCATTGAACAGGATCCTGCTGAACTGGAAGGTGAGGTTGTTTTCCTGGCCTTGCATGAAAAGGGGAATCCCCAACAGAAACGCTATGAACAGGCTCTTTCTCATCATCATTTCTTCCCGCCGGCCCGGTTGTCATAAGCCTGCAACAACCTGACAATTTCTCTTTTTCCTGCTTTGCGAAGCTTAATCCCCTGCTGTTCGGCCATCATTTTCATTTCTTCCGAACCCGCCCCGAACAGTTTGTAGAATTTGCCTCCGGATGTTATTTTGCTATAGCCGTCCGGTGTTTTTATGTATCCGGCAGGCGAATAGTAATATTCATCAATGCCATTGCGCTGATGCACAACTGACCTGTGCCTGATTATATAATCCGTGGGTCCTTCATATGCAACCTCATAGAATCCGGGAGGCACATTTCCGCCGGTCTCTTCAGTGGTGAAATACCTGAATCTGAGCGTATCCGTCCTGAAGAAGAGGGTAAAGCCACCGATCAGTTCACGTTTGAGGGAAATGTGGTACAGGTTGTTGCCGAAATCATTGTCCATCTCGGAAAAAATAACCTCATCGGTGTAGGTATCGTACTGAAGTACTATACCGTCATATTTTCTGCCGCTGACGATTATCTCTGCCGATCTGTCCTCTCCGTAATGAAGAAGCGGTTTATACTTTGCCCTGTAATGGTAAGGAAAATATTCTGTTCCGTTTATAAATGAATGTTCAGTTCCCGTCCTGACTGCGTAGATGCTGTCAAGTGTCTCTCTTCCGGTTGCTTCAGCCCCGGCAAACCGATCCAATTTTGTCTTCGAAGTAAATCCGATACCCTTAAGTGCTGATCCGTTCTCTTTTTCGGAGACCGTTGTTCCCTGCTGTGAAAACCCCGTAAGGTTCAGGCAAAAAAGAAGTATAAGCAGGGGTGGTTTTATCATTTCAGGTCAGGAGGCTAAAAGCAATGCCGAAATAACAAATATTATTTCTATTTGAGGGTCAGTTAACATAATTTAATGTTTCAGATGCCTTATTTTTCTGCAGTATCTGACATCCGGGAACGATTAAGTTCTATTTTTGTCAATTCTTCAACCACGGATAAAAAGCTGAGTTCAATAATCGGGAAGGACCATGATTACCAGATGGCACAGGATCATTTTTATTATTATCATCTCCTTTTCCCTTGTTACCTGCATTGATCCGTATACACCCCGGCTCAGGAGTTTTGAGTCGAGGCTGGTTATTGATGCCCTGGTCACCGATGAGAACACATCCAATTACGTGCGACTGACCCGCACAACCCTTTTGCCTGATGATAAGCCCCAAAAGGTCACAGGTGCCCGTGTTACAATAACTGATGACCTTGGCGGATCTTTTGTTCTTGAGGAGAGGTACCCGGGCGATTACCGGACTGACAGCCTTTCATTCAGGGGAGAGGTGGGCCGGACGTATTCTCTCACAATCGAGACATCTGACGGTGACAGGTATGAGTCTGTTCCGTGCCTGATGTATCCTGTCCCGGGAATCGACAGTCTTTACTTCGGAAAGGACCAGGTTTATTCTGAGGAGACGGGTCGCTTCCGTGAGGGAATAACCTTTTACATTGACACCAGGGATGAAACTCCGGGAAGCTATTATCGCTGGTCATATGAGGAGTGGTGGAAGTTTTCGGTTCCCGATCCTGCTATTTTCAGATACCTGAACGATTCCACAATTCTTCCTCTTGAATATATAAACCGTACCTGCTATGCTCATACCCGTTCGGATGTGATAGACATTGAAAATACTGTTTCGGGTCATATCGGGGATTTCATCATGAAGCCGGTGCTTTTTATTGCTTCGGATGAGAGTGACAGGCTGCTGATACAGTATTGCGTCGTGGTAAAGCAGATGTCGCTGTCTCCGGCCGAGTATGAATTCTGGCACCTGATGACTGAGATCAACGAAGCCGGAGGTGATATCTTTGACAAGCAGCCGTTCCAGGTATTCAGCAACATAAGGAACACTTCAGATGCTGATGACCAGGTGATAGGCTATTTCCAGGTTTCGGCCGTGAGGCAGAAGCGCATCTACGTCACCTTCAGGGATGCGGAAGCACTGGACCTTCCTTTGTATTTTTATGAATGTGACAGGCAGGAGAAGGGGGAAATTGACTACCCCTCATCGGGATTGGGTGAAGGATTCACGTTCGACGAGATTCATGCTGCATTCCTGCATTCCGGCTATGCATTTGTCGGGCCTATTTTTGATAAGGATAACGAGCTGTTCAGGCTGATTTTCGTAAGGCCTTACTGTGCAGACTGTACGTTGAGAGGCAACCTTGCCAAACCCTGGTTCTGGGTTGACCTTGTGTAAGATGAAAAACGGATGAAACAGCCTGGTAAACATAAAAGACTGCCACGTTTTCTGAAGGGATTGCCCTTCCAGGTATTGGTCCTCCTGATGCTGCCTGCCTCGCTCTCGGGTCAGGACGGGGATTTGACCGGCCAGGGTTCCGCCGGGAAGGTTCTCAACATAGAGGAAATTCACCTGGTGACGGACAGGGATATCTATGTTGCAGGGGAGCAGGTCTATTTCGCGGTATCACAGACAGGAAGACTCACTCACATTCCCGGAACGCTCAGCAAGATAGTTTATGTTGACCTTCTTGACAGCTATAAAACGCCTGTTGTCCAGGTGAAGACCGGCACTGACGGTTTTACCGGTTCGGGGGTATTCAGGATACCTGACACCCTCCGCACCGGCAACTACTTCATCCGGTCCTTTACAAACCTGATGAAGAACTATCCCCAGGCACTCTTTGCCTACAGGATGATCACCGTGATAAACCCGTTCAGGAACCTCACCGCGATTAAGGTTCCCCCATCAGATCATCAGGCTGACAGCGTGGCATTTTTCCCCGAAACCGGATTTCTGGTTGCCGGTGTTAAAAGTCGTCTGGGAGTAAAATGCTTCAATGCCGCAGGAGATCCTGTTTTAGTACGGGGAACGGTCATGACAGCCACCGGTGATTCAGTTGCCGAATTTGCCACCGACAGGCACGGAACGGCGCTCTTCGGGCTGACCCCGCCTGATGCCGGGAAGCTCAGTATGACCCTTACTGACGCAGCAGGAACCGGAAGAAAGTTTGATCTGCCGGAAGTGAAGGAAACGGGGCTGACATTTCAGATGGAACAAGGGAGCAGACCCGGGGAAGTATTTCTCCGCCTGGCAACGGTAGAAGGTTTCAGCCGGTTGCCTTTAAAGGTTTTATATGCACCGGTCAGTTTTCCCCCGGTTGTGAAAGAGGTGTATACCGCTGCAAATAACGTGGTGACATTTGACCCCGGAAGTGTGCCTGAGGGACTTGCAAGGGTAACGGTAACGGATCCGGAAGGGCATGAACTTGCCTCCAGGTGGTACTGGCACAACTCAGTTCCTTCTGCAAGACTTAATGTAACCATGAGTTCTGCTGTTTTGTCCCCGCGTGAGAAGGGTGGTGTGACGTTAAAAATGAGTGACGAGACGGGGAATCCTCTGCAAGGAATAATTTCAGTATCGGTGGTAAAGCCTGTCCTTATCAATGAAAGTCGTTTTGATGAGCTTGCACGAAATGTGCAACTCCCTTCGGTTCAGTCATTCAGAACTGAAATTGACAAGCCTGACATCAATGATTTCCTGGTTTTCTGTGATGAGAACGGTGATTTACGCAGTGCTCCTGTAACGAAAGGAGAAATTGCTTACCTGCCCGAATCAGAAGGGCACCTGGTCACCGGTATTGTAAGAGATATTGAGACTGATGAACCTCTTGCCGGTGAGGAGCTCACCCTTTCAGTTGTTGGCAGGACAGCCCGCTGCATTTTCACCAGGAGTGACGGCGAGGGGAGGTTCAGCTTCCCTGTTATTGAATACGGCAGGAAGGAGATTGTGATACAGAGGCTTAACCCGGGTAAGGGAGGTTACTACATTGACCTTAATGATCCATTCCTGTTCGAAATGAGGCTTAGCCATGTTCCGGGTCCCTATTATCCTGACACAACCCGGCTCAGGGAGCTGAATGAGGCCATAATAAGCATGCAGGTCAGCAACATATATGACCCCTTCCTGAAAAAGGGGCGGGTAAGGCTTTCAGGCGGAAGCTTTCCCGGATTTTACGGTGAGCCGGACCGTACGGTTCTGCTGTCAGACTTTATTCAGCTCTCAACACTCAGGGAGGTGTTCAAGGAGATAGTTCCGGGGCTGACAACCAGCGGAAAGGATGAGAATCTGACACTCAACCTGGCAAACAGATATCCTGGTGTCATTTTCAATGCCCCGCCGATTGTCATTCTTGACGGAGTGCCGGTATATGATCTTGAAAAGGTACTGGACATTCCTTCATCGCAGATAGAAAAGGTTGAGGTTCTGAGTGCCAGGTACTTTACAGGAGATATAATCCTGAACGGAATAATAAACATCGTTTCTCAAAAGGGCGACCTGAGCGTGCTTGATTTTGACAGATCTGTTTTGAGGCAGGAGTATGATATGATGCTTGACGGTTATGATGTTGCCGCACCGGACTACTCTGCAGATTCCATCAAAATGAGCCGGATCCCTGATTACCGTAACACCCTGTACTGGAATCCCGCTGTCATGACCGCCGCCGACGGAGCTGCTGTTGTTGAATTCTGGACTTCTGATGAAGCAGGTGAATATTATGTAATTGCCGAGTGTCTTACAGCTGACGGCCGGCGTGCCAGGAAGGTGATCACCTTTTCGGTCAAACGCTGATTTCATCTTTTGTAGTACACGGCATACCAATGCCGTAATGCCGGGAAATCCGGTCCGGTCACTAAAAATTTGTAACTTTAGCAGGCCGTTCTGTCAAAATGATATATTGCGGCATATGTCGGACCAACCCGTGACCGTATGAAAAGAGCACTTTTACTGATGCTTGTAGCCATGACGGCATCCTGCAGCACACTGAGAAAGAGCACTTCTGAAATTGCGGAGGATGACCTGATAATTACCAGGAAGTATGTCGGTGATTTCATCGAGTACCGTCATACAGGTCCTGAGAACTATGAAGGCCCCAACATAATCTGGATAAAGACAACGATGGAAAACCAGTATGGGAAGATATCAGCCTACGGCCGAAGGTGTGACTTCGCCGCAGGCGACAGGCTTTACCTGAGAAGAATATTTTACAGTCCCGGAATAGTCTCGGGTTACTGGGTTTATGTGATAGAGAATGACGGAGCGGTTTCATACCGTGCCACTGACCTCCAGCATGACCGCGAGGTTTTCATTAAAACCTGGTTTGAATAATTTCCGGATCAGATTTCGCAAATGAAGAGCATTATTCTGACTGCATTTCAGAAGTTCGACCGGTCGCAGAGCCTGGGAGGCATACTGCTGTTTGGTGCAACTGTTCTGGCGCTGATATTGGCCAACAGCCAGCTGGGTGATTTCTACGACACTTTCAGGGAGACTCCACTCGGTTTTGAAGCCGGGAGTTTCAGCCTGAAGAAACCTTTGCTGCTCTGGGTCAATGACGGTCTGATGGCCATTTTCTTTTTCATGATCGGTCTGGAGATAAAGAGGGAACTGATGATAGGGGAGCTGAATTCCCCTTCAAAGGCAGCCCTGCCGCTTTTTGCAGCACTGGGAGGGATGCTTGTTCCGGTTGCCTTTTATCTGATCCTGAACAGTAACCCGCAGGCATCACAAGGATGGGGAATACCAATGGCTACTGACATAGCCTTCTCCCTTGCAATATTGAAACTGCTTGGCAACAGGGTGCCTGTCGGCCTCAAGGTTTTCCTGGCTGCCTTTGCAATAATTGATGACATAGGAGCCGTGATGGTAATTGCACTGTTTTACAGTTCCTCAATTGACTGGATGATGCTTGTATGGGCTGCAATACCGATGTCCTTGCTTGTATTTCTGAACCTCAGAAACGTATTTTCAAAATACCTGCACCTGGTCTGCGGCATCATTATCTGGTACTTTTTCCTCAAGTCCGGTATTCACCCGACAATTGCAGGTGTGCTGCTGGCATTTACGGTGCCTCTCAGGCAGAAGACTGATGCTCATACCTTTACTGCGGAGATGTGCAGGATTGCTGATGAATTCAGGGAGCATGATTCTGACCGGACTCCCTTGCTAACTCCTGAACAGATAGAGAGGATAGACGATATAGAAGAGTGGACTGAAAAGGTACAATCGCCCCTGCAGCACCTCGAGCATGTTCTGCACGGCTGGGTTGCCATGTTCATCATGCCGGTTTTTGCCTTTTTTAATGCCGGGGTGGCATTCCGTGCCGGAATGGACCCGGATGTTCCTCTGATTACCGCTTTGGCTTTCAGCCTTTTCCTCGGAAAGACCATCGGTGTGACCCTTTTCTCTTATGCAGGGATGAAACTAAAGTTTGCAAGTCTTCCGCAGGGGGTTACCTTCGGTCAGATTTTCGGAACGGCGATGCTTGCAGGTGTCGGATTCACAATGTCGATGTTTATTGCCAGCCTCGCATTTTCCGATTCTGCTGTACTTATGGATTCGGCAAAAATAGGTATAATGACCGGGTCACTCGTATCTGGTGTTGCAGGTTACCTGATGCTCAGGTTCTGCAGGAAGGTTGGTGACCCGGAAACCAAAGAATGAATAAGTTGCCAGCAAGTAATAATTAAAGATGAACAGAAGATCAGCAAAAGAGAACCGGAACCTGCAGACTGAAATTGATGCCAGCTTTCTCTATGGGAGACTGGCAGATAATGAAGACGATGCAGTAATTGCCGGCGTTTTCAGGGAAATGAGTGAGATTGAAAAAGGTCATGCAGAGGCCTTTGCAAAATCGAAGGACAAAAATGCCGGAATCGATATAATACCGTCATGGCGTGCGCGCACAATTGATCTCATCGGAAAAATATTCGGCTATAATTATGTCCTGGGTGTTCTGATGGATACCGAGAAGAGCATCTCAGGTGCCCTTATTGCAGGAAGGAAGAACAGGAAGGAGGCTATTAAGGGGTCTGATACAAATCATGTAAAAATTCTTCGCTCC
>JAKAXP010000088.1 GCA_021816545.1 Bacteroidota bacterium | reverse complement strand
CCGATCTCCAAAGCAAACCTGACATGGGGCAAACTGCTTGGAACTGACAGCAACATCCCTGTTAATGCAATAATCCCTGATGACAAAGCAGCCCTTGCAGCAATCGCAGGTTTCACGGCAATGGATCCGGCACTTTTCACCGCCGCCCGTCTGCCGGGTGAATCTGTCACCGGCTCTCTTTCCGCTGCAAAACCCGGAACTGTAGTCTTCTGCAGGCTTTCGGATATAACTGACCGGACAGGCCGTGAGTTTGCCGGTGGTGTCAGGATTGTTCCCGTGGATGTCAACGGAAATGCGAAATCAGATTACTTCGAGCAGTTCTATGCAGGATACGACAGTTTCAACAGGGGAGTATATATCGGTAAGTATCCGAAATCACTCTGCAACAATATTTATGCTGCCTCATCGGTGGCTCCTGCTGAAGGAGTCGCATCAGACCTTATCAGTTTCATGCTGATTGACGGTCAGCGTTTTGTTGCAGCCTCCGGATTCACCGCGCTGGCTTACGGAGAGGGTCTTCTCAGGAAAGATGCCCTTGTATCAGGCCATGAGATCATAAACTCATCAACCGCCAGGGCAACGGCTCCCGGTGCATGGCTCTGGGTACTTGCAGTGATAGCATTTGTGTCACTTTTAGCCTACGTGATTTACCGGATCACGAGAGCGGTCAGCACTGAGCCTGAACCTGCCGTCTACAGACCTTCTGCACCTTTCAGCCCCAGGTCTCTCATCACACCGGCCGGCATAATGTATGACAGAAGCCATGCATGGACTTTCATGGAGAAGGACGGAACAGTAAAAGTCGGCATCGATGATTTCCTGCAGCATGTTACAGGCTCTATCACCCGCATTCAGATGAAGTCCGGCGGCGAAAGAATCCGCAAGGGAGAGCATGTTCTGTCAATAATCCAGAACGGCAAGAAACTTGACATACAGTCACCTGTCAGCGGAACCATAATAGCCCGCAACGAAAGGCTGATGAACGAAACCGGAATTGTAAACAACTCTCCATACGACGAAGGATGGGTTTACTCCGTGCAGCCGGAAAACTGGGAGAAGGAGTCGTCATTCATGATCCCGGCCACCAGGTTTGCAGAATACCTTAAGGAGGAATTTGGCCGGATAAGGGATTTTCTTGCAGTGATGCCGGGAGTCAATGACGTCAGGCTGGCACATGTGGTGCTCCAGGACGGCGGTGAGCTCAAGGACGGCCTTCTCGAGGAGTTCGGACCGGAGATCTGGGAAGAGTTCCAGATGAGGTTCCTGGATCAGCGTCGCTGAACAGTTTATAACCTCTCCCGCAGATCAACCTGATTTTTAATGAATCTGACGAATCCTAAACAGAAATATACCATTACTATGAGTATTGACAGACGAAGTTTCTTCAAGGCACTCGGGGTAACCGGGGTGACACTTGCAGCAGGCAGCAGGTTAAATGCCTCGCCGTCAGCTGCAAACAAAGATGAGTTTTACGGAATGCTTTATGATTCAACCCGCTGTGCCGGATGCCAGGGTTGTGAATTTGCCTGCGCAGATGCGCATGGCCTGCCGGCACCGAACTTTGAGGATGTGCCGGTGGCTGGCACCCTCAGGAAAACAGATGAGACCAGGCGCACTGTTATAAATGCATACCAGACGAGCAAGGGAGATATATACGTGAAGAGGCAGTGCATGCATTGCAATGATCCTGCCTGTACAGCCGCATGCCTTACAAAGGCGATGTTCAAAAATGAGCAGGGGCCGGTATCATGGAGAGGTAACAAATGCATGGGGTGCCGTTATTGCATGGTATCATGTCCTTTTGATATCCCGAAATTTGAATATCACAGCCCCAATCCGAAAATTGAGAAATGTGACATGTGCTTTGACAGGCTGAAGGAAGGTCTTAAACCTGCATGTGCCGAACAGTGCCCGACGGAAGCCATAGTCTTCGGTACCAGGCGTGAACTGCTCACTGAGGCGAAAAAGAGAATCAATGATAACCCCGGACAGTACCATGATTACATTTACGGTGAACATGAGGCGGGAGGTACCGGATTCCTTTACCTCTCACCGGTACCCTTTGAGGAGCTGGGCTTCAACACAACGCTTCAGAAGTCATCATACCCTGCACTGACAAAGGGATTCCTCTATGCAGTGCCTTCAATATTTGTTCTCTGGCCGGCACTTCTGCTCGGCCTGCAGCAGGCGACCAAAAACAACGACAAAAACGAAGAAGAGCATGAGTAACGGAAATTATACTGCACAGCAGGCAACAGGCACAAAGAGCACCTGGAAGTTCATCCTGAGTGAACTGAAACCCAAGGGAAAGCTGCTTACCCCATTTAATATTATATCAGTACCTATTATTCTGACAGGCATCGTCCTGATAGTAATCCGGTTCTGGAAAGGGATCGGATCAATCACCAACCTCACCCAGGAAGTGCCGTGGGGTCTCTGGATCGGTTTTGATGTAGTCACAGGCGTTGCCTTCGCCGGAGGCGCATATGTCATAACCTTCATGGTCTACATCCTGAACATGAAGAAGTACCATTCAATCGTCAGGGTGACTGTGCTGAACGGCTTCCTGGCATATCTATTTTATGCCGGGGCGCTTCTCCTTGACCTGGGGAGACCGTGGAATGTGATAAACCCGATTATAGGCAACAGCTTCGGTACCAGCTCCGTACTATTCCTTGTGGCCTGGCATTTCCTGCTATACATGATCGCTGAACTCATTGAGTTCTCCCCGGCGGTGGCAGAATGGCTCGGCGCAAGAAAGGCACAGAAGATACTATCAGGAATGACACTGGGTGCCGTTATCTTCGGGATAACCCTGTCAACACTCCATCAGTCGGGACTGGGAGCCCTTTTCCTGATGGCAAAGGATAAGATCCATCCGCTGTGGTATTCTGAATTTATACCCATAATGTTCTTTGTATCAAGCATCTTCGCCGGACTCTCTATGGTGATATTTGAAGGTTCAATCAGCCACAGGGTCTTCTCCGACCAGATCAGCGAGTCAAATCAGAAGGGCCACCACAATATCATCCACAGTCTTTCGAAGATCTGTGCAGTTGCGATGTTCGCCTATTTTACACTGAATGTACTGGTCTTTGTGCATGAGAAACGATGGAGTCTCCTGAATTCACCGATGGGTTACTGGTACCTGACCGAGATGCTGGGATTTGTCCTGCTGCCCATGATCCTCTTCTTCATGAGCTACAGAAAGCGGAACATTACGTTGATAAAGGTGGCTTCGCTGATGACAATGGCAGGGATAATCCTGAACAGGCTGAATATTTCAGTGATCGGATTCAAATGGGATGCGGTCAACCATTATTACCCTTCATGGATGGAGATAACCGTTACCCTGGCAGTGATATTCACCGAGATCTGGATCTTCAGGTGGGTCATCAGGAGGATGCCTGTCTTACGGGAAACACCGGGCTGGAACAGTGACAAATAATGTTTCGGAGAAAAAGCAAACAAAATAAAAATCAGCGATATGGACGGATTTCATTACGTTAACCTGTTTGATACCAAGGGTATCGAGTATATAATAATCATTGCATTCCTCCTCCTGATCATTCCCTTCTGGAAGATACTGAACCGGCCGCTGAAAGTTTCAGGCCGGAGATCAGGTGCAGTTCAGCCTCTGTCTGCGTCACTGGCAGGTGTTCCCCAGGGACTCTATTTCAGTAACAGTCACACCTGGACCTTCATGCAGAAGACCGGGGAAGCAAGAGTGGGGATTGACAGTCTCCTCGTAAGCCTGACAGGCCAGGTTGAGCTGAGAATGCTCAGGGAACCCGGCAGCAAAGTGATCAAGGGAGAGGAAATTTCAGAAATAGTTCGTGACGGGAAACATCTTACAATCCTTTCGCCGGTATCCGGGACTGTAACCGGATTGAACAATGCGCTGCACGATGATCCTTCGCTGCTGCAGGAGGATCCCTACGGTGCAGGATGGCTCCTCTCGGTCAGGCCTTCAAACTGGATGGCTGAAGTAACCGGTTTCCACCTTGCAGCAGATGCCACCGCATGGCTGAGAAAGGAACTTGAAAGGGTCAGGGACTTCCTGGTAACTTCTGCAGGCAGGCTCAGCCCCCGGCCTGATGCACTTTACCTTCAGGATGGCGGCGAACCTGCCGGACAGGCACTGGCATCAATGCCTGAAGAAGTCTGGAATGACTTCCAGAAGGAATTCCTGAAATAATTCCCAGTCACAGGAGTCCCTGACCGGGAAGATTCCGGATTTCTTTGTACATTGTAGAAAAATTACACACCCTTTGTGATCAGTGGCCATCCCGCCCGGCAATTGATCACAAAGTAATTTATAGGAGCAAAGAGAAGTGAAATGAAAAAATCCGGTGTTACAAGGGGTATCGGCAGCCTGTGGCAGGGAATAACAAAGTATTTAAGGTTAAGGTCAACCATTTACGGAAGGGTTGTGACTATCATCACAATCGCTTCCATTGTTCTTTTCGTGGCCTTCAGTGTAATTTTCAGAACTCTTTATGTTCAATATTTCCACACTGTGTTGAAGCAGAACGGCAACAACCTGGGTGCGATAGTTGAGGGTTCACTTTACAAGTCGATGCTCGAAAATGACAAGAGTACCCTCCACAGTACCCTCGATATAATTAATACCATGCCCGGCATTGATGATGTGAACCTTTATGACCAGAACAACAGTCTGGCATATTCGTCCTTCACTGCCGAATCAGAGCACCACAGCAATCCTGACTGCCTGTCATGCCATTCCAATCTCGATGAGATGTTCTCGGTAAGGGAAAGGAGCTACCTGATAATTGACGAGAAGAGTGACTGCAGCATGAACCCCGGAAAGCCGGGTCAGAGGCACATGCTGATAAGGAGGCCAATCCTTAATGAAGTATCATGCTATACCGCTTCATGTCATGCCCACACCGGAAGTGATGAGGTGCTCGGATCACTTATAATCAGAATGCCTCTCAAGGACCTTGACAGTGCACTGAAGAAATCATCGGTCGATTTCCTGATACTCTCACTCGTGATAACCGCAGCAGTGCTTTCGGTGCTTATCTGGTTCACCAGGAAAAGGATAAAGGATCCGCTCCACAGCATAATAGCTGCCAGCGAAGCCGTCTCTGCCGGAGAGGTAAACACCAGGCTCGCAATTGGTCCCCATCTTCTTGATGATATGAAGAAGGTCTCAAATGCTTTCAACAACATGCTCGACAACCTTGACAGGGCAGCAAGCGAGCTTGAAAACTGGTCTAAACAGCTTGAGTACAAGGTTCAGAAGAAGTCGGAAGAGCTTTCCGAGGTACAGAATGAACTGATAAATGTTGAGAGGATAGCCTCCCTCGGAAAACTTTCGGCATCAGTCGCCCATGAAATCAACAATCCCCTTTCAGGTATTCTAATATACACAAAGCTTATCCACAAACAGATTGAAAACCAGGAGATATCCCAAATGAAAAGGGAGAATATCCTGAAACAGCTCAAGCTCATTGAAAGTGAGACCAAGCGATGTGGTGATATTGTCAAGGGGCTGCTTGATTTCTCACGCAAGGATCAGGATGACTTTGAAAACAAACACCTGAATGAGATATTGCAGGGCACCTATGAACTGATGATGCATCACATCAGGATTGCCAATATAACATTCCTGACAGATCTCTCTGCCAGCCGTGACATAATCTGGTGCAGCCCCAACCAGATCAAACAGGCATGCATTGCAATAATAGTAAATGCATCGGAGGCCGTTTCCGAAAAGGGAGAAATAATCATCCGGACAAGGAACACTGACAACAACAGCGTCAGGCTTGAAATATCTGATAACGGCTGCGGGATTCCGCCGGAAGACATACCCCATATCTTCCAGCCGTTTTTCTCCACGAAGCGAGATGCCAGGGGCATCGGCCTCGGCCTGGCGATAGTGCACGGAATAGTTACCAACCACAGCGGAAAGATCGAAGTGGATTCCGTTGTTGGCAGGGGAACCACAGTCTCACTTATTTTCCCGTTAAGAAAAGAATAATCCCGGACCCATGGCAGATAAGATTTCAATTCTGATAGTAGATGATGAGGAGTCAGTAAGAGACTCTCTCTACAACTGGTTCATCGAGGACGGTTACAGCGTTGAGTGTGCCGAGAACGCAAAGAAAGCTCTCCAGATGCTTGAGGAGAAGGAGTTTGACATCATCCTTGCTGATATCAAGATGCCCGGCATGGACGGAATGGAGATGCACAGGAGGATAAGATCGCTGAACAGGGACTCCATAGTGATAATCATGACGGCGTTTGCTTCCGTTGATACAGCCGTGCAGGCTCTCAAGGACGGCGCTTTTGACTATATCACAAAGCCTTTTGATCCCGACGATCTTTCACACCTGATTAGAAATGCGGCGGCGCAGATCTCGCTGAAGTCTGAAAATGAAGCGCTTAAAAGAAGGGTCACAACCCTTGAGAACGTTGACGACCTGATTGGCAGAAGTGAGGCCATTCAGAATGTGCTGAAACAGGTTGAGAATGTTGCCCAGTCAAACTCCTCGGTTATAATAACGGGTGAGAGCGGCACCGGCAAGGAGCTGGTGGCCAGGGCCATACACGCCAACTCACCGAGAAGATACTTCCCGCTGATCAGCGTTCACTGCGGCGCTCTTACAGAAAGTCTGCTCGAGAGCGAACTTTTCGGGCATGAAAAAGGTGCCTTTACAGGAGCCACATTCAACAGGAAAGGGCGTTTTGAGATGGCTGACGGGGGCACAATTTTCCTCGACGAGATTGCCACAATTTCTCCAAAGATGCAGATTGAGCTGCTCAGGGTGCTGGAGACAAAAAGTTTCGTAAGGGTCGGAGGAAACAAGGAGATAACATCGGATTTCAGGGTCATCTGTGCAACAAACAGGGATCTCACGAGCATGGTAAAAAGCGGTACATTCCGTGAAGATCTTTATTACAGGCTGAATGTGGTCAATATCACCATCCCCCCGCTGCGGGAAAGGGTTGATGACATCCCTCTTCTTGTCAACCACTTCATAGGAAAGTACTGCACCTCGATGAGCCGTGACCTTATAACAATTGAACCCGCCGCACTCAGGCATCTTGAGAGGTTTGAATTCCCCGGAAATGTAAGGGAGCTTGAGAATATGATTGAGCGTGCAATAGTAATAGGCAACGGCAAGGAGATTAAGCTGAAGGACCTTCCGATGGGCAAGGAGGTCGCTGACACTTCAGTAGAAAGCCTTGATGAAATGGAAAAGAGGCACATAGAGCAAATCCTGGCAAAGTACGACTGGAACGTCTCACGCTCGGCAAGGGCTCTGAATGTCGACAGGGTAACCCTTTACAACAAGATCAGGAAATATGATCTGAAACAGAAGGAGTAACTGTCACAGACTCATTCCCCTTGGAAGACAAGAAGATCATACTGCTTTCCTGCGGCTCCTTTGACAGGGGATTCCTGAAAAAGATATCCGGTGAGGTGGAAGCCATTTTCAATTACCAGACTGTGACGGAAGAGTGCCACCTCGATCTGAGCCCCTATTACAATCCTACCCGCAGGCAATATGACGGTGACAGGCTTCTTCATCAAATTCCCGCCTTCACCAATTCCGAATATTACAAACTGATAGGGCTCTTCAGGGTCGATCTTTACATTCCCATCCTGACCTACATCTTTGGCCAGGCCATCCTTGGCCGCGATTGTGCCGTCGCATCGGTTTACCGTCTTCGCAATGAACTTTACGGCCTTAAACAGGATGAGGAGTTGCTGCTGTCAAGGACAGTCAAGGAGGTGATCCACGAACTGGGACATACATTCGGGTTGATTCACTGCCATTCAACGACATGCGTAATGCGCTCAAGCACCTATGTTGAGGATATTGACCTGAAGGAGGCAAAATTTTGCCGGCAGTGCAGGTCACAGCTGGAACTACAGCAATAATGCCCATATCCGCAAAGCAGCATTCACCAGGGTAAAAATGAAACGGAATTCTCCAGGCCGGAGAATCCCGTCATATTATCGTGTATGATCTTCTTACTTCGCCTTGAAACCAAACATGATTGCAACACATCCGCTTACAGGCAGCTGATCCCTCGTTCCGAATGTCGAAACCTTGACAACTATCTTCAGCTGCTGGCTCGATTCAAGCCTGAAGTCCCACGTCTTGGCCAGGCCCTGCTCCTTATTGGAATAGAGAACCTTTCCCGTGGCATCATATACTGTATACTCAATCGGAGGCATCCCGTCCGCAGAACAGATTACAAGCCGGTATTCCAGGTCAGAATAGAATGTCTTGTAGAGTTCAGCTTCTTCTCCTTCAACAAGGACGGCAGCATGATAGTTCCCGTCATGAAGGTAAGCTCCCAGTTCCTTCTTGCAGAGCGATTTTGCAAATCCCTTGCACTGTGCGGCAGCTTCTCCCGGACCAAGCAGGGAGAGGAGCACCGTGACCAGTAAAATCTGTATAAGCTGTCTCATCGGTATCTATTTTACATATGTGTTTCTTATCTCTGCCACCTTATCCTTGATTGCCAGGAAGGTATCCTGCTTCATCTCTGTTTTTGCCGCACCGGTAATTTCGGTCATACCACTCTTTTCATTGTACTGTGCCGTTGAAGGTTCGGCAGAACGCTCAACCCTGTCGAATATTACCTTGAGTTCATGCATCGGGGTCAGAATCTCACGAATCGCAGTGTTGTCATTGTATGTCTCCAGCAGCCTTATCATGTCGTCAACTGACATTTTCTGGTCTGCAATTGTTGCCACCAGCTTATTGCCTTTGTAGTTCTTTATGTCAACCATGCTTGTTGATATGTACAGACCCTCAATAAAGCCTCCGGCAATAATTGTTGCAGCTACGGCATGCTGTTCGTCATCTTCAAGATAAGCCTGTGAATTCAAAAATGTCTCCGAAACGATCTCCATGATCACGTCACGGTTATTAA
>JAKAXP010000087.1 GCA_021816545.1 Bacteroidota bacterium | reverse complement strand
CCCTCCAGGTGACTTTCTTAAGGCTGTCGCCCAGGCTGGTCTCCTCAACCAGCATCCCGCCCGAACCAGTCACAAAATCTGAAGGCAATATCACCGATACATTGTAAACCGAATGGTTTGAATAGAACTCCGAATTGGGATGAAACTGATGGCAGTTCCAGCCGTCGGCCTCCCGCTGTCGCATCCCGGCGGTTTCATATACCCCGAACTTCGGAAACCACTGCGCCACGAAATGAAAATCATCATTGTATCCGGTCCTTACTATCGGGGAGGGGAGCTTGGATGTAAAATCAATGTCAAGTACAAGTGTGTCTCCCGGCGCAACGGGCTCAGGAAGGGCAATCCTCAGTACGGTTTTGTCCTGGTCATTGCCGTCATCCGGAGAGACATAGCTCATGTTTCCCGTCAGGTCACGGCCGTTTTGATCCTTCATGCTGCTGATCTTCACCCAGCCCCAGCCGTCGTCTCCTGCTGCTGACCATCGGCCCCGTGATGCAAAAGTACTCTTATTGCTGCTGAAAGCATTAAGATACATATGCATCATTGCCTCTCCAACAGGCATGGAGGAATTGTTTACCCACCATGCGGTCATGCTTCCGGTTACAGTATGCTTCACCGGGTCAAGGGTCACGCTGATATCGTAACCTGTAAGCCTTGCACTAAGGGGATTGTCTACAACTTTCTGTGCGCCTGCCGTATATGTCAGAATGCACAGGATCACCGGGAGGATCTTTCTCATTGCTGCCTGATATCGAATAAATCGATAAAATTAAATCATAGTTTACTCTCTTTATTAACTTTGCACATATTTCTTTTTTTGTGCAATGACAAAAAGGGGAACGCGCGATATGATAGTGGGTGTAGCCGCCGGATTGTTTGCAACAGTCGGGCTGCGGAGGACTACTATGGAGTCAATAGCGGCAGCCGCGGGCCGTGGAAGACGCACTATCTACATGTATTTCAGGAACAAGGCAGAGATCTATGATGCCGTTGTTGAAATGGAGATCACCAGGATAACCGCACCACTGAAAAACCTGGCAGTGTCTGACGAATCTGTGGAGCTCATCCTCCAGCGTTACGGTGAAGAGAGGGCTCTGCGGCTTGTTGACCTGATCAGGAGGAATCCCCTTCTGATGAAGGATTTTGCCCAGGGACACAGCCGGATCGAACGTCTTCGCGATAAGCTTCACAAAGCTGAATTGCAGATACTTACCCCACTATTCGGAAAACATCTGCGGGATGACGGAGGTAAAATGGACGGATCACCGGAGGATTATGCTTCGTTGTTTCTCGACATGCTCAGGGGACATGATCGCCAGTTAACGAAAACGGACGGCCTTGGGGAAGCCATCCGTCTTGCATCATTGTCTTCAAGGGTCATGGTCAGGGCATTTTCCGGTAATTGAAACGGAGCCCTTGTACATGCCAGTGTCTTTTTCTCCTTTTGAAGGATCAGCTCAATGCCCTGTATTTCTTCATTATATCACCGGAATTCATCATAAAGTCGATATACTGAGCCCGGGTATACGGAAGCTTGTTGTCCGACTTCTTCATTGAAAGTTTCCCGCGGAAGCTGTCAAGTCCTGTATAACCATGACCATCCATCCATTTTTCAATCTCCTCATTCATCGATTTCACAACCTCCACGCCGTTACGGTAGAGAGTGCTGACAACCTGGACGGCATCCGCCCCGGCAAGAAGCATTTTTATAACGTCATTGGCCGAGTACACTCCGGTTGAGGTACACACTGATGCCTTTACATTTCCGTGCAGCATCCCGGTGATTCTGAGCGGGAGCCTGTTATCTTCGCTGCTGCTTAGGTTGTAAGGCATTGTGTGTGTTTCTGAGAATATGTCAATATCCGGCTGCAGGAGCCTGTTGAAGACCACCACGGCGTCTGCACCCGCCCTGTCAAGCTCTGCAATGAACCTGAGTGTATTTGTATAATAAGGAGTAAGTTTCACAGCCACCGGGATCTTTACTGCAGCCTTTACCTTTCTAAGAGTCTCTATCTGCTTTTTCTCTATAGTCTCACGGTCATTGCCTGATTCGTCGGGCAATGAATAGAAGTTCAGTTCAAGTCCGTCAACTCCTGTAGCGGCAGCCTTGGCGGCGTACTCCACCCAGATGTCATCGCTGATTGCATTGAGGCTGGCAAAGAGTGGCACTTTAACGGCTTCCCTGGCTTTCCTGAGATTCAGCAGATAGTCGTCAGGTGATTCTGGCACATTCTGGGAATTGGGAAAGAGTGTAACCTGTTCTGCGTGCCTGTGCTCATACTCTGTTTTAAGCTCATAGAGTTCTAGGTTTTCAAGTTCTACCTGCTCTTCGAAGAGAGACTTGTAGACAATGGCTGCTACACCTGCCTCCTCGAGTTTTTGCAGCTTGTGGATGTCAGTCACCAGGTTGCTGGCACCTGCGATAATCGGCCCCTTCAGTTCAAGGCCCATGTACTTTGTTCTCAGATCTGCCATGACGTTATATTTTTTTATGTAAAACAACAGGTTAAACAAAATGTTCGGTTGGTGGAGTGACAAAAAAAGCGGCCGGGGATGCCGGCCGCTGATATTGATTTTAAGCAGATCTTATTTTGCCTGTGTGAATTGACCTTTGGTGACCCAGTTTACCACCTCATCGGAGAGCGGCTTTACTGCAGGCTTGAGAAAACCAACGAGTTTCCCGTTCTCGTCTATGAGGTATTTCTGGAAATTCCATGACACCTCTGAATCAAGCACTCCGTTTGAAGCCTTGCTTGTCAGCCATTTGTAAAGAGGATGCATGTCATCGCCCTTGACCGATATCTTTGACATCATCGGGAAAGTCACCCCGTATTTGCTGTCGCAGAACTCCTTGATGTCAGCGTTTGAGCCAGGCTCCTGGTTCATAAAGTTGTTTGCCGGGAAACCTATTATGACAAGCTTGTTCTTGTATGCCTTGTTAAGAAGTTCGAGGTCCTTGTATTGGGGTGTATTGCCGCATTTTGATGCGGTATTCACTATCATGACCTTTTTGCCTTTAAGGTCGGCAAAATTGAACTGCTGGCCGTCAATTGTCTCAACCGTAAAGTCGTAAAACGACTTCTGTGACATGGCCGGTGCTATTAAAAGTGCCATTATTGCGGCGATTGATAACAGTCTCTTTTTCATTTTATCATTTGTTTAATTTCCCTAATAACAAACCTGGTGCCAAATGGTTTTTGTGACCTTAATAAAACTGTCCGGGAGGTCGAATATACGAAAAACTTTCTATTTTTGCATCGCCGTTTTGGAGTATAGCTCAACCAGGGTCTCTGTAAAGTGACCCTGGGGCATCAGAGAATCTCCAGGGATGGTAAGCGGGGTATAGCGCAGTCCGGTTAGCGCATCTGGTTTGGGACCAGAGGGCCGTGTGTTCGAATCACACTACCCCGACGTAAGAAAAAGCCTCCCTCTGCGGAAAGCAGAGGAGGCTTTGTTTTTTTCACGGTGCGACCGAAGCCTGCTTCAGGGAGCAACGGGGAAAAAACAAAGACTGTAACGAGCGAAGCGAGTAAGAGGCTTTTTCTTACAGTCATCCCCCGAAAGTGATCATGAGCGAGCCCAACGAGCGAATAATCACTCATGGATGAAACTCGTGCAGCGAGTGCCGAACAAACTCCCACTTACCAAACCCGGATATATAATTATAATAATTTTGTTTACTTTATTTTCACCTTAATTTGACATTTCATTTATGCATATTCCTGATTATTTATGTAATACGCATTTTATGTCCATTTATTTTGTCTTTTTTTTGAACATTATCATTATCGGGTTGTTCCTTAGTATGTAACCAATAAAATAAAATAAAATGAAAAAAATAAGTCTATTCTTAGTTGCAGCAATATTTTCAATGAGCGCTTTCAGCCAGCAGAAAGACATAGTTGATATTGCTGCAGGATCTGATGATCATACCACGTTGGTTGCTGCCGTTAAGGCTGCTGATCTGGTGACAACCCTCAAAAGCGCAGGTCCGTTTACCGTTTTTGCACCGACAAATGATGCGTTTGACAAACTCCCCGAGGGTACAGTTGCAAACTTGCTCAAACCGGAGAACAAGTCTCAGCTTGCAAAAATCCTCACCTACCATGTTGTCAGCGGCAACCTGGATGCTACCGCAGTACTTGACGCAATTAAAAAAGGTGACGGCAAGGTCATCCTGACAACCGTAAGCGGAGGCAAACTGACTGCTTCACTTGACATGGGAAAGGTCAAATTAACCGATGAATCAGGAAATTCTGCATTTGTCACCGTTACGGATCTGAAGGGATCCAACGGAGTTATTCATGTAATTGACACAGTGGTTCTTCCCAAATAATGAGGTACTTATGATCGATTGAAAAAAGCTCTCTGTCAAGGCAAAGGGCTTTTTTCTTTAACACACCGGACAAACAGTTCATACAGATAATAAGATTGATAAAAATAAAAGATGGAAAACTTAAAAAACAGAAGGTCACTTGGTCATACAGGCATTATGGTAAGCCCCATTGGACTTGGTTGCTGGCAGTTCAGCAAACAGAAGAATATGGCCGGGAAATTCTGGCCCACACTTGAAGACAGCCAGATTGAGAAAATCGTCTCACTCTCCCTCACCGCAGGCATAAACTGGTTTGACACTGCCGAAGTTTATGGAGACGGCGAATCCGAAAAAGCTCTCTCAAGGGCCCTGAAGACATCCGGAAGGAATCCGGGTGAAGTCATTGTGGCTACCAAATGGTGGCCGGCATTTCGCTTTGCGTCCAACATAGCGAAAACAATTGACCAACGAATTAAACTGCTGGATCCTTATCCTATTGACCTCTACCAGGTACACCAGCCGTGGAGCTTCTCACGAGAGACAGCTGAAATGGCCCAGATGACCGAGCTAATTAACAAAAAACTCATAAAAGCTGTGGGAGTCAGCAATTTCAATGCCAGGAAGATGGAAAACGCCTGGAAAGCCCTGCAGAAATCAAACATACCTCTTGCCTCAAACCAGGTAAGGTACAGCCTCCTCGACCGAAAAATTGAATCAAACGGAGTGATGGATCTGGCAAAACGACTCGGCGTTACAATAATCGCATATTCGCCTCTCGCCCAGGGCCTGGTCACCGGGAAATTTCATGATAAGCCTGAACTGCTTAAAAATATTGGCTTCCGTAGATACAATCCTCAGTTCAGTCGGGAGGGGCTTGAAAAAAGCAGACCGGTGGTTAATCTTGTGAAGGATCTCGCCGCCAGGTATAACGTTACTCCATCACAGGTTGCACTTAACTGGATTATCCAGTATCATGGCGACACAGTGGTAGCCATACCCGGCGCAACAAAGGAATCACATGTGAATGAAAACTGCGGAGCGATGTCATTCAGTCTGTCTGCTGAGGATATGGCAAGACTGGATAAAGCCTCCTCCATTTTCAAATGAAATGAACTGAGGATGCTTAAATTGCCGGATTTGGTTTAGATTTGAACCAATAGTCACCAACGAGCCCTGAGAAATGGAAACATCAATGATTTTTGAACGGTTCTGGAATCGCTTCACAACAGAAAATCCTCACGCAAAGCGGATCTTCGATCTCTTTACCGCTCGGGGCGAAAAGGTCGTCCATGACCATATCGCACTGCGAACCTTCGATGACCCCAGGATGAATATTGATGTGATATCACGAATATTTGCCGAAAAAGGTTACGAAGCAAGGGGGAACTATGAATTCAAGGTCAAAAAGCTCCGGGGGATGCATTTTGAACATAAAAGCGACCCGGCAGCACCAAAGGTATTTATCAGTGAGCTCCTGCTGGATCAGTGCAGTAAATACCTGCAGGAAACCATCCGTGAATACCTGAACCGGCCGGACCGGAATGTCTATAATGATCCGGACCTCGTCTACGGAGGGAGCATCTGGGGCAAAATATCATTCGACACCTACAACCGCCTGCGCCGGGAATCGGAATATGCAGCATGGCTGCTCGTTTACGGCTACAGGGCAAACCACTTCGCAGTCAAGGTCAATGAACTGAAAGGATTTTCAACTTTGCAACAGGTCAATGAGTTTATAAAAGGAAACGGTTATAAGATGACAACTGTCGGAGGGGAAATCTACGGGACACCGGAAGAGCTGCTTGAACAATCAGCCACAATGGCTGAGATACAGCCTGTTGAATTCACTGACGGTAAATTCGAAATACCCTCATGCTTCTATGAGTTTACATTACGGTATAACCAGCCTGACGGAAGGCAGTATCCTGGCTTCATTGCCGCCAATGCAGACAAGATATTCGAAAGCACCGACTATTATAACAGGCAGGCTGAAATGATGTAACCTCCCGCCGCCAAAAGTTTCCATCTACAAGCAAAACTTCTTCCCGGCAGGTAATTATTTGCTGCCGGTACCTTTGAAAACAAAATTGCCTAATCCACCCTGATCGGGTATAACCGGTTGTCCTCAACCTTGTACATCATCGGGACAATCAGCAGTTTCGGGTATCTCGCCGACAGCCGCTTCGATAAACTGTCACCTGTGCGATGTCAGGCCCACCATTCCGCAGTTACTATGTGCCAGAAGGGCAATGTGCCTCACATGTCCACTCCTCTCGCATATGAAACCTTGAACTCGCTGAAACGGAGATTTGCCTCTCCTTACCTGATGATATAGGCAAAGTTGTCAGGATTGTGCAGATGCTTCCGGTTGTCCATGCACATGCCTACAAGAATCTGCGCCCTCTCATATCTTTCAAACAGCTTCTTAAGATTATGATATTCCAGCAGCAGTCCTGTTGGTCTATACCTGTATTCGGGGAAAATACCACCGGGAGTTGATACATCTGCCAATCTGTAAATTTGATCTCCGAAATGTTAAAGGGTTAGTACCAGAGTCAGATTTAAAGCCCAAAAGTTGATTTTGTCAGCTTTTCCCGGAAAGTTTAACTGCCTTGACAATAAACAAAACTATGCTGACAAGAATCCATAAAGAAATCAGAAGTGTGGCTATCAGGCTGAATGAAAAATCGATATCAAACTGGAACTGTTGCTGGCGGAATTTCCAGGCATTATCCTCCATGACCATTACACCTGTCAGACGTAATGGAAGGACTAAGAACCGGGAAAGGTCAAACTCAACATAGCCTCTGGTTGAAAACCATGAAGTATTTCCTGATGAAGAAATATTGGCATTCTCAATCCCAAACCTGCAGTCACCCCAGGATTCCCAGTCTGACTTTACGAGTTGAGTGGCTCGCTCATAACCCTGGTAAATTTCACCTGGCATGGTTCCAAGAATTAAAATATTTTCCCTCGAGTATAAGGCAGACATGAAGCTGTCAATCTCAGATGTGTTACGACTGGTATACCCTTCCTGAAATCTTTTAAGTTGTTTAATTATCTCCGACCTGACCGAATCAGGTGCATCCCCGGAGGAGTAGACCGCATTCCCCGGAGACAAAATCACAGATTCATCAGCACTTTTAAATAGCCTTGTTACCAGGAAAAGAACTATGAACAGAATGACTATTCGCAGCAGGATCCTGTAAAGATCTTTCATAGTTGCATGTTTATTAAAAGACGTTCAGAGTGGCCGGATGATGCACAACTCATTAACAGTCAGCCTATCCTTTTATATTGATCACTACCTTACCGGCAGAATGTCCCTTTCCGAGGTAATTCATTGCTTCGGCAGCATTCTCAAGGGCATACTGGCGTTCAATCACAGGTTTTAATGCGCCCTGCTCCACAAGTTTTACAAGGAACTCCAGGTCGGTCCTGTTCGCTTTTGCAGCCAGGAACTTCATCTTTTTTGATCCCAGTGACAGGAACCTGCCGAAGATCAGTGATTTGAATATCTGCGATAAGCCACCTCCTACCATGACATAGGTACCGTGATCAGCAAGAGCTTTTCTGTAGGCAGTCAGAGGGTAATTACCACCTACAGCCAGGATCAGGTCAAACTTTCGGCCATCCCTGGTGAAAGCTTCCTTCGTATAATCGAGGACTTCATCTGCGCCAAGGGATAAAGTCTGCTGTATGTTCCCGGTGCTGCATACCCCGGTTACCCTGCATCCGAAATATTTCGCAAGCTGGACAGCGAATGTTCCCACCCCTCCGGCACTGCCAACAATAAGCACCTTCTGTCCTTTTCGAACACCCCCCTTATCGCGAAGAGCCTGAAGAGCAGTAACTCCGGCCATCGGTATTGCAGCAGCATATTCGAATGAGACCGTTTTTGGCTTGTGTATTATCAAACCTTCAGGAGCCGAAACATATTCAGCCAGTCCGCCGAAACCGTAACTGGCAAGATCACCCATCACCTCATCTCCCGGAATAAACTCCCTGATATTCTTCCCAACAGATTCTACCCGGCCGGCAATATCAGCACCGAAAATTTTCCGTTTGGGGATCATACCCATCTTCATCGAACGGTAATCTGCCGCATTCAGCGACACCGCATGAACCCTTATGAGAACCTCATCTTCACCCGGAACCGGTCTGTCAACTTCACAGTAAACAAGTCTGTCAGGTTGACCTTTCTTATTCAATACAACTGCCTTCATTTTACTTTTGATTTAATTTAGCAAGTATCACTGCCTCAGCAGCGATCAGGAATGGATATTTCATGCCGGCACAGGTCCGAAATCCGGAGCTGTGATATACCGTTGTTCATTCATCCGGTTAACGAACCGGAGTTCCTCCCTCCGGGAGCATTTATCTGTTTATCCTGTCAGCCACGCAGGATCTTCTCAATCTTCCTCCCTTTGGCCAGTTCATCCACCAGCTTGTCAAGGTACCTGACCTGCCGGACCAGTGGATCTTCGATCTCCTCAACACGGTACCCGCATATTATGCCTGTGATGAGATGGGCATTGGGATTTATCGATGCCCTCTGGAAGAATGTCTCAAAAGTAACATTCTCATTTATCAGTCCCTGCAGTTTCCTGTCGTCAAAGCCTGTCAGCCAATCAATAACCTGATGCAGTTCTTCCCTGGTTCTCCCCTTT
>JAKAXP010000086.1 GCA_021816545.1 Bacteroidota bacterium | reverse complement strand
TGGGAGAATGACTGAACCAGGACTTTTCCCCTGGTGTTGCCGACATTCACCCTGTCGCCTTTCATGAAGGGCTCTTCCGCAGACGGAATTGCACCCTCAAGCGGGTTCCATCCGATCCTTTTAAGCTCATCATAGACCTGTTCCTCGATCTGCGGGTATTCATCGGGGATTTTGAACTCGATATATACTCCGGGCCGGTGACCGTTGTCGGCGGGATCGGGTTCATATTCAAGATGATACACGCCTGCCTCGTCTTTTGACCAGGCACGGCTTCCGTCAGGATTCCGCTTTATGCGCTTGCCCTCGGCAATGCGGAAGACATCCTCAAGTACGAGGACGTTCTGCCCTACAAAGCTCTGGCGCGCCTGATCAGGATTCTTTGCGTTGAATGCACTGCCATTGTCGAGCTGCATTATCTCCTCAAAGGTGAAACTGCTGACGGGATCGGCTTCCCTGCCCGGAAATTTTATTGCAACATCGGTGGTCCGTTTGAAGGTCTTGTCATGCATTATTATGAGCACACTGTCTTTCGACCGCTGTACATCGAGTTCCACATAGTCTGCACCGGTGTTGCGTGCCCACCTGAAGGCAGCTTCGGTAAGTTCGGGTGCCCAGTAGATGGTCCCGCGGTGTGCTATGACAGCATTGTCAGGCATGTAGTCCTGAGCACTTGCGGCAGCAGGTGCCTTGTTCCCGGCACAGCCGGTAAGCACAGCGGCGGTCAGAGCCGTAAAAAACAGTACTCTCATTTTCATATTGACTGATCATTTAGGGTTTGCTATGTTCTGCCTTATTTTCCACTCTTCAGTATGGAACCTTACCTTCGGGTCCCTTACATCATTGCAGCGCACTATCAGTGCACCTTCCTTTTCCCAGTATGATTTTACCGTATGGCCGCTCATGGGGCCGTCTTCCGGGCCGCGGACGGTTATGTCGTCGGGATTGACCACTATCTTCAGGCCAGCCGACTCATTGAGCATGTCCATGTCGCCGCGGCTGTTGCCTCCCACTATCAGCGGCTTTGCCTTGATGAATGTCTCAATTGTATGGGCCTTGCCGTCATCCTGGGGAATGGGAGGGATGATCTCGCCGGTGGTGACACCGTTTTTAACGACGCACTTGGCACCAAGAACATTCGTAACTGGAATGCCATATTCTTCTGCAACGAACTTCTGGTACAGAAACTCAGGCGATGCTGTCAGGATGTATACTTCAAAACCGTACTGTTTCAGGTTTGCCACAAGCTGCTTCATTTCAGGATAGGTTTTGTTCCTGTAAGACTCCAGGTAGCATTCATAACCGATCATCTCTATTGCTTCCGGAGTCAAGCCTGCCAGGAAGTGTACACGGTCCTCCACGTATGGTTTACCCACATTGTTGCCGTCCTTTACCATCCGGTCAAGAATCTTAAGCTTTTCCTTTGCCTCCTTATCCTTGCGCTCTTTAAGCACCTCGTCAGCATACCTGTACAGTGCTTCGTCGGCGAGGTAGTAGGGAACCTGTCCGAATGTGGTGCCGTCACTGTCAAACACGGCAACCTTCCTGACATTCATTGTGATTGTCGAGTTCAGGAAGCCTTCTATCCTGTCATTTGTCTCCTGCGGCCATCCTGAAATATGCCTGTAGGTCTGGCCGCTGAGTGTAAGGGTGAGGCAGAATACCGATATAACTACTGCAAGTGTCTTTCGCTTCATTATTATTAATTTGTATGTCCGATGTAGGATTCCTTTTCCTTTTTCCAGGTTGTTGCCGAGAAGACTGCCGCAAGGATGCTTGCAGCAATGAAGATCCAGAATGTTGCACCCCATCCGAGGCTTACATTGTCGGCAACTGCGCCTATAAGTACTTTTGAGAGGAGGGCATCGCCTATAAGGTATCCGAAGAGACCTACGAAGCCCGCTGCTGTTCCTGCTGCGTTCTTCGGAACGAGGTTTACAGCCTGCACCCCTATAAGTGCAACAGGACCGTAGATGAAGAAGCCGATTGCTATCAGGGCGGAGTAGACCACTGTCACTCTTGTGGCATCAGGGTCGGTGCCCAGGGCATTGGTAAAGAATGATGCCACCGGCAATGCTTTCCAGTAGAGCAGCACACTGAGGAGTACCAGCACCATGTAAATCACGTTGGCGGGGGCACAGCGCCCTTTGAAGACTTTGGATGAGATCCAGCCGATGAGGATCATCCCGGGAACACCTGCATAGTTGTGCAGTGAGAAAGCCATTTTGCTCTGCTCGCTGGTGAGCAGGCCGGCCTCCTCACAGTAGGTGGGCGCCCAGTCGCCGATGCCGTACCTTATCAGGTAGACAAAAACGTTTGCCAGGGCTATAAGCCAGAGGATCTTATTCTTAAAAATGTATTTAAGGAAGAGCTCCTTTGCGGGTATCTTTTTATCGGAGCTCATCTCCTTCTGCACCGGGATGTCATTCCTGTATTTGTCAATTGCAGGCAGGCCGCATGATTGCGGCGTGTCTCTCAGTGCCCACCAGCAGAACAGTGCCAGCAGGAGAGCCATGGCGCTGGGGAAGACAAATACTGCCCTCCAGCTTTGTTCAACCATCACCCCGCCACCGATGTCAGCCAGGAAGAGCCCGCCAATGAGAAGTGTTCCCCATGCTGCCAGGTTGCCCATCAGTCCGCTTCCTACGGTGTGGGAGGTATTCCATATCCCCATCTTGAAGCTTCTCTCGTTGTGCGAGAACCAGTGTACCATTATGCGGCCGCAGGGAGGCCATCCCATCCCTGAGAGCCACCCTATCATCAGCATGATGACGAAAATTATCCATACCGCGCTTGTGGCGAAGGGAAACAGGCCGACTGACATCATGAGAAGCGCTGACAGGATAAGGCCAATGACCAGAAACTTCCGCGCATCTGACCTGTCAGAGAGGGCTCCCATCAGGAATTTGCTGAATGCATATGCAATTGATATTGCCGACAGCGCGATGCCGAGCTCAAGCTTGGTATAACCCAAACCGCCTTTTTCTACCGGCTGTATCATCCCGGGAATTGCAAGAGCCAGGTTCTTACGTACCAGGTAGTACGCAGCATACCCGATAAAGGCTCCCATAAAGACCTGGAGTCTCAGTCGCTTGTAGGTTTTGTCAATCTTTTCCTCCGGAAGCGGTTCCCGGTATGGCGGCGGTTTCAGAAAGTTTATCATCGGTGCTCTGTTTGTCAGGTTGCTCTTAAAGGTTTAAGCGGGCAAATATTGAGTTTCTTTCTTTCGTACCTGTTTCTTTAACATTAATTAATTGTTACAGTTCATTCCCCCGATTTCTGTGCACCCTTGTCCCACGGCCATGGTTTGGCTTTAAGGCGCACTGCCTCCTCTTCCCATTTTGCAGCCATCTTCTTTACCCTCTCAGGGTATTTTGATGCAAGGTTTTCCGTCTCTGAGGGGTCTTTCTCAAGGTCATAAAGCTCCCAGCTTTTCTCATCTTCCGGTGTGAACTCCATCGGGGTTGCAACTTTCGATACCAGTTTCCAGTTGCCCATCCTTATTGCCCTGTTCCCTTCATGCTCCCAGAAGAGGAACTCGCGGTCAAGCTTCTTCCCTTCAAAGGCCGGAAGGAGACTGAGTCCTTCGGGCGGGGTAGTCATTGCGCCATGGAACTCAGCAGGGTATTTAACTCCTGCCAGTTCGAGGCAAGTGGGCATAATGTCAATCAGGTGACCTGGTTCATCAACAATGGCTCCCTTTCTGGCAAGGCCTGCGGGCCAGTGTACGATAAGCGGTGTGGCTATGCCTCCCTCATGCACAAATGACTTGTAGTACCTGAAGGGTGTGTTGCTGGCGTTGGCCCACTCTTCGCCGTAGGCTACCCAGGTGTCAGCCGGTCCGGGCATCACGCCGCGGCCGGTCCGGATGAATCTGCCATCGCGGGTATATTCAGGTTTCCGTACGGTGAGTATCTCGCCCTGCGGGTAGGGCTTCAGCACTTTCTGTTCATCGGTCAGCGGTTTGGCCATCCTGTTTGTCAGCACCGGTTCGGCGCAGCCGCCGTTATCCTGCATGTATAATATTATTGTATTGTCGAGTTCGCCCTTCTCTTCCAGCGCCTTCAGTATCCTGCCAATGCCCTGGTCCATAACGTCTATCATGGCAGCATAGGTCTCCATACGTCGTTCCTGCCACTCCTTCATTGTCTCATCCTCCCAGGCAGGGATTGTCTCAGTCCTTTCCGAGAGGCGGTGATTCGGGGTGACAACTCCCAGTTCCTTCTGCCTGCTGAACCTCTGGGCCCTCAGTGAGTCCCAGCCTATGTCATAAACACCGTCATATTTTGCAATTTCCTCTTCCGGCGCGTGAAGCGGCCAGTGGGCTGCATAATATGCCACATAAAAGAAGAAGGGCTTTCCGGCAGGATTTTCGCGTATATATTTAACGGCTGTGTCGCTGATGGCATCAGTGTAATAGAAGCCTTCACCAGGGGCAATGAATTTGTTGCCGCTGAGCAGGGTGAACGGATCCCAGTAGCTGCATGATCCGCTGAGGTGGCCGAAGAAACGGTCAAATCCACGCTGCAGCGGCCAGTTGCTGGTGTCAACATCAGGTCCCTGCGGCAGCTCAGATGCGTTCATGCCGTAGAGATGCCACTTGCCGGTCATGTATGTAGCATAACCGGCTTCCTTCAGCAACTCGGCAATTGTTGCGGTGTTCCTGTTAAGGTCATCAAGATAGCCCGGTTCATCCCATAACGGTCTTGTTGCCAGGTGACCCATTGCGGCCTGGTGTGGATAGAGCCCGGTCAGCAGCGAAGCACGGCTCGGGCTGCAACGGGCGGTGTTGTAAAAGTGGGTAAAGCGGATCCCTTCAGAGGCCAGCCGGTCAAGACTGGGAGTCTTTATCTCCGAGCCGTAGGGACCGATGTCAGAGTAGCCGATGTCATCCGAAAGAATCACGATGATGTTAGGCCTTTTCGCCTCCGCAGGTGCCGTACTTTTTCCTGAAGAACAGGAGACGGCCAAAATGGAACCCATTACTGCGCCGAGGAGTCCTGTTATGACCTTCTGCCCTGTGACTTTGGTGTTGGCTTTACTTTTCATCTGATTTCGCTTTTATGCAATGTTTTAATCCCTATAAGCTATCATTGTCAACACTATTGCCTACTGCCTACTGCCTACTGCCTGTTTTGTTTATTCCATCACGTATCCCCGTGCCATCGCGGTGTACTCCTCCACCTGCTGCCTGACCCAGTTTTTGTCTTTGCCAAGTTCCTCTGCCATTATCTCGGCTACCCTGGGGGCCATTTCAATCGACTTCCTTGCATCAAGGTAGAGTACCCTGACCCTGCGTGCGAGGACATCATCAACCGTGCGTGCCATTTCTCTGCGGACAGCCCAGATAACCTCCCCGGCGGTGAATTCTGAACTGCCGTCCAGTTTCTGTGCCCAGGAGGGATTTTCCTTCTGCATTTTCAGTATCTCATCCAGGTCACTTCCGTAGATATACATGCGGTTGTTCCTGTCGGGATTCTCGAAGTATCCGTGTATCCTCAGGTTTTTGGTGCGGCATTCCCTGAAGGGAAGCTTCCTGGCCCTGATACCGGCATTGACAGTGTCTTCTGCCATCTTGCGGTAGGTGGTCCACTTCCCGCCTGTGATTGTCACAAGCCCTGACGGTGAAACAAGCATTTTGTGACTGCGGGAAATTTCCTTCGTCTTTGCACCTTCACTTTCGTGCCTTGGCGCAGCCAGCGGGCGCAAACCTGCGAAAACGCAGAGAACATCGCTGCGTTGCGGTTTCTTTTCAAGGTATCTGCCGGCAGTTTCAAGTATGAAATCAACTTCTTCGTCAAGGGCCTTCGGCTCAAGGACGAATTCCTTCACGGGAATGTCAGTGGTTCCCAGGATCACCCGGTTGTGCCATGGGACACCGAACATAACCCTTCCGTCACTTGTTTTCGGTATCATAATGGCGTCATCGCCTCCGAGAAAGCTTTTGTCGACGACAAGATGAACTCCCTGGCTCGGTCTTACGAGAGGCTTCTCCTCGGGATTATCCATCTTTATTACGCTGTCTACAAAGATGCCGGTGGCATTAACAATGCATTTCCCCTCGGCAGTGAAGCGGGTTCCTTCAAGCTCATCCCTTGCAACAACACCTGAGATCTGACCGTCAGAGCCTTTGAGAAGCTGTATTACCTTTGCATAATTGACTACTGTGGCACCTTTTTCGATGGCAGTCTGCATCAGGTTGATGGCGAGACGGGAGTCGTCAAACTGGCCGTCATGGTATACCACACCGCCCCTGAGACCCTGGTGGACGATCTGCGGGATGGATTTAATAACCTGTGTACGGCTCATGGGGAGTGACCGGCCGAGGCTCATTCCGCCTGAAAGCATATCGTAGAATGTAAGACCAACGGTATATAATGGTTTTTCCCACCACCTGTAGTTGCCTATTATGAAACGCTGGTTTTTCACAAGGTGCGGTGCATTTCTCCGGAGATAACCCCTTTCACGAAGCGCTTCTCTCACGAGGGCAACATCTCCCTTCTGAAGATAGCGGACGCCTCCGTGAACGAGCTTGGTGCTTCGTGCGGAGGTGGCCTTTGCAAAGTCAGACTGCTCAAGTAAAAGTGTGCTGTAACCCCTTGCTGCTGCATCAACGGCAATTCCAAGACCTGTAGCGCCCCCACCGATGATTATGAAATCCCACTGCCGCTTCCTGTCTTTCAAATCCTTTAAAAAATCTTCTCTTTCCAAGGTATATATGTCTTAATTATGATTTATGTCAGAAATCCAGGGTAAAAATAGAACAACCATTTCTTAAATCAAAACAAATAAGAAAGAAAAAATAAAGAATCGTAATATTTAAGTATTATTAAGAATTTATTTTTCTTGTTTTATATTAGTTTTGTTTTTACTTTTGAACTGCAATCAAAAAATCCGGGATTCGGTCTGGAATTATGAGAAACATATCGCAACGCCACAGGATTATCCTTGCTGAACTTGAGAAGGAAGGTTATGTCAGGGTGCATGACCTTAGCTTACGGTTGGGAGTTTCAGAAGTTACGATTCGAAAGGATTTGAAAGATCTGGAGGAAAAAAGGATGCTGATCCGGACCCACGGAAGTGCCGGGCAGGTGAGTTCACTTACTATTGACCGGCACATCGATGAGAAGGAAAAGGTACAGGTAGGGGAGAAGACGAGGATTGCCATGGCAGCAAGCAGGCTGCTGGTTAAAAATGACCGTATTATAATTGCTTCCGGAACGACGGTGCTGGCATTTGCGCAGCATATTACAATTCAGGAACCCATAACTGTGATTACCCCTTCGGTTAAGGTGTCACTGATACTAAGTTACAAGCCCAATATTGACATTATCCAGCTTGGCGGGTCGCTTCGCAAGAGCTCCGCATCAGCCATAGGGCCATATGCGGAGTCACTCCTGACTGAGATGATGTGCAGCAAGCTCTTCATCGGCATTGACGGGCTCGATCTTGACCACGGACTTACAACCAGCAACATCGCCGAGGCACATCTCAACCAGTACATGATTAATGCCGCACAGGAGGTAATAGTGCTGGCCGACTCAACCAAGTTCGGAAAGAGGGGTTTCGGAAAGATCTGTAATCTCAACAAAGTACACCACATCATCACAGACCGTAATGCTCCCGGCAATATCATCCAGATTATCCGCGAGAAGGGGATTGAGGTGACACTGGTCTGAGGAACCAGGCAATAGGCAGTAGGCAGTAGGCAGTAGTGAAGAATCTGCTAATCATTTAGTTAAGGTATGCATTGTCAACACTATTGCCTCTTGCCTCTTGCCTACTGCCTATTAATTTGTATGATATATGTTGTATAACCTCATATAATTTTCATCTCCCCTGATGCCAGCCGGAGAGGATTCTTAAATTTGTATCAGCCACCACAATAAAACCAGATCATTATGGCATTAAAGACCTCTATCAGAGTAATTGCAGCGCTGATGGCCATTGCTGTTGCCGGATGCGCAACACAGAAGAAAGCCGTGACGGGTGACCCGTCGGGCCGCACCCCGGGCGCCGAGCGCGAGTTCCGCGCTGCCTGGGTGGCAACCGTCGCCAACATAAACTGGCCCAGCAAACCGGGCCTCTCCATTGAAGAGCAGAAGAGGGAGGCGATAGCCCTCCTCGACCTGCTCTGCAAAAACAATTTCAACGCCGTGATTTTCCAGGTAAGACCGCATTGTGACGCCATGTACAAAAGCGACCTGGAACCGTGGTCGTACTACCTGACCGGCGAGCAGGGCAAGGCGCCTGATCCTTATTATGACCCCCTGCAGTTCTGGATTGATGAGGCACATGCCAGGGGTATTGAGCTGCATGCATGGCTCAATCCGTATCGTGCAAACCACCCGGCAGGCGGACCTCCGACTGATGTTTCAATTGTGAAAAAACGCCCTGACCTGGTGGTCAAGCTCGAGGTGGAGAACTACTGGTGGATGGATCCCGCTCTCAAGGGAACCCAGGATCACTCATACAATGTGGTTATGGACCTGGTACGCCGCTATGACCTTGACGGCATCCATTTCGACGACTATTTCTATCCCTATCCCGACTATAACAACTTCAAGGATTTTCCCGATGACCAGAGCTGGCAGGCATATCAGGCCTCCGGCGGGAAGCTTTCGCGCTCCGACTGGCGCAGGGAGGCTGTCAATACATTTATTGAAAGGTTATACAAAGGGATAAAAGCCGAGAAACCATGGGTCAAGTTCGGGCTTAGCCCATTCGGCATATGGCAGCCATACAATCCTCCTGCTATTGGCGGCGGATTCAACCAGCATGAGACACTCTATGCTGATGCGAAGCTCTGGCTCAACAAGGGATGGATCGACTATTACTCGCCTCAGCTCTACTGGCCGATCAACCAGCTTGCCCAGAGCTTCCCGGTACTGCTTGGCTGGTGGAATGACCAGAACCTCAAGGGAAGAAGCCTGTGGCCCGGAATCAGCATTGGCCTGTCGCCCACCTCAAGGGCAATAGACGAGACACTGAACCAGATCA
>JAKAXP010000085.1 GCA_021816545.1 Bacteroidota bacterium | reverse complement strand
ATCTCCCGCCCGGGTAAAGACTTCCGGTGAAAAAAATAAAAAAATTTACTGTCTCTGTGAACTATGTCTTCAATAGTTTTGTTTAAGATTTGTAATTAAATACTAAACACCAATGAAAACATCAGGCACTCTCACAGGAAAAGGAAAAGTTGCAGCAGCAATGTTTCTTGCTCTATCTATATTTGTTGTAAGTTGCAGCAAAGAAGATACTTACTCCCCGGCATCCGAACCACAGGATGAAACTGAAGGACTGGTTGACATAGCTACCATACTTGAAAATAGTGACCAATATTCTGATCTCTTTAATGAACAGAATGATATGCTTAAGCGCGGCGGACAGTCAGCTTTCAAAAGACCCCCTACATTCTATAACCTTACAATGGCACTGGTCAAGACCGACCTGTTGAAGGTTGTTGCTAAAAACCAGCTTACGGTACTGGCACCAACAGATCAGGCCTTCGAAGCCCTCTTCCAGCAGCTGGGCGTAAAAGGAATTAAGGATATCTCTGCCGAAGCCCTCCGACCGATACTGTTGTATCATGTTATTCAGGGTAAGGTATGGTCATCCCAGTTAAAGAACGGATTCACACGCACACTCTACAGCTCTGCAGTGGAGGTAAAGCTTGGCAATGGTGTGATGTTCAATGATGCAACTGTTCTTTTCGCCAACATCAGGGCTCTCAATGGCGTTATCCACGTTATCGACAAAGTCCTGCTGCCTCCCGGCCAGAGCCTTGTTGAAATAGCTGCAGGCAATCCTGCTTTCAGCATACTTGTGACTGCAGTAAAGGCAGCCGGTCTTGACGGTGTGCTGGCAACAGGCGGACCTTACACAGTCTTCGCTCCCACAAACGATGCTTTTGTTGCACTGCTGGCTGAACTGAAACTCAACAGTGTAGAGGAGCTTATTGCAGCAATAGGCGGTGTGGAAGGACTGAAGAAGGTGCTTCTCTACCATGTGGTAAGTGACAGAGTCTACTCCAGTGATCTCCCGGCAAGTCCGCTACAGGTTACCACTGTCCAGGGGGAAAAGTTTACTGTCGACGCATCGATGCTTAAGATTACTGATGCAAACGGGCGCGTATCAGGACTTGTTCCTTCACTTCTGAATATCCAGGCAAACAATGGAGTCATACATGTAATTAACAGGGTGATTCTACCGAAACTGTAAGCCAACCTTAGACAGCGAAGAGGTGCTTCCTGCGGGAGGCACCTCTTCCACTTTTCTAACACGATACAACCATGGCAAAAGTATACACGTTCTCGCGGCGGCAGTACATTGACGCAGCACCTGCAAAGGTCTGGGATTTTATCTCATCACCGGCAAACCTCTCCCGGATTACACCGTCAGGAATGGGGTTCCATATCCTCTCCCCTGTTGAACCTGTTATGTACGAAGGTATGATAATCGTTTACCGTGTCAGGCCGCTGGCCGGCATCCCCGTAACATGGGTAACAGAGATAACACATATTTCGGAAGGAAGATATTTTGTTGATGAGCAACGCTCAGGCCCTTATGCCATGTGGCACCACCGCCATTTCATAGAACCCGAGGGAGACGGGACCCATATGACAGATATCGTCACTTACCGTCCTCCGTTTGGTCTCCTGGGAAGAATTGCAAACATGCTGTTTATCCGCCAAAGGCTGAAACTTATTTTCGACTTCCGCGAAAAGGCAATGAACACATGGGCAGCCAGGTCTTGACAAACGGTTGACACAGGTGTAAATTTGTATTGCAGTGAAGGGTACTGAATTCAATGGCAGCCAGGGGGACAGCCTGAAACTTAGCAGCATTGAACCATGTACTTCTTCCTGAATTTCAACCCCGGTAGTAATCTATAAAACCGATCCCATGAAAATCAAAGCCGCTATTCTGCTTGCAATCCTGGTCACCCTCGGGGGATGCGACTGGATAAGAAACCTCAGCAATGTAGAACTGGAAACCGATCTTATCGTTAATGTTCCTGTTGCCACCGTTGGTAAAAAGTCTGCTGAAACAGGTGCCACCGTACAGGATGTCAGTTTCACCGGTTCTGCCGTGCTCTCCCTGGATGAGAATGAGGACATATCACCGTACCTCGAAAAACTCAGGGAGATTGACCTGCAGACCGTTACCGTGACTATCAACGGACTGACACCGGCTCAGACAATCACCTCAGTATCATTATCAGTACCCGGAGTTGGCACAATCTGTACGCATGCCAATATTACATCGACCACCGGCGCCTTCAATCCCCAGATAGATGCTGCAAAACTGAAGAAAGCAGGGGAGAAACTCATGGATGAGCTTTCGATTACTGTCACTGTCAGCGGAACTTCAACCACACCAATTACAAATATTGCCAATATCATTTTTGGCGCGAAGGTTACCGCAGGCGCACTCGACTGATCTACCTGCAATCTGCAGGCTGCCGATCTGACATAAATCCTGCTGCCAGCCGGGAGACCTTTCGGAGTTCTTCCACCCCGGAACTCCCGGGATTATTCCACTACGGAACCTCCGGAGTTCTTTCTCCCCGGATTTTAAGGAATTATTCCCTGCAGTCCCCTCCTGTGGCCGGCAGTTGCTTTTGCATTCACCCGGGATCTGGACCGGCGAACCAGTAGCATATTTTGTCCCTGACTCGCCATTCCGGTATCCGGCTCCTGTTCCAAAATAAAAATAATGACACAAAAATAATTTTGTATTTGTACAATAAAATATTGTACTTTTACATTATATAAACATCTTATATATTTTCAAAATGATACAAACTGATCTTATCAAGGGTTCACTTAGGACGATAGTCCTCAAGCTGCTGAAGGAGAACGGCCGTATGTACGGTTACGAGATAACCCGCAGGGTTGAAGAGCTAACTGCCGGAAAGATAAAACTGACCTACGGTGCACTCTACCCAGTCCTGCACAAGCTTGAGAGCGAGGGGGTGCTGGTAACGGAACAGGAGAACTACAACAACCGCATCCGGGTTTATTACAGTCTCACTGAAAAAGGCCATTCAATGGTATCCGAGAAGATCAGGGAACTGATGGAGTTCATCGAATCTCTCCAGGGAATTGTCAATCCCCAGACCAACCCGAACTATGCCTGAGCTTACATTCCAGGATATTGCCAGTATCAGGAGGGATGTGAACAGACAGGAGATTTGCTATTCACACCTTGCTGATGAGCTGATTGACCATCTCTGTTGCGATGTTGAAAATGAGATGGCAGGCGGTTTAAACTTTCATGATGCCTACAGTAAGGTAAAGGAAAAACTGGGGCACAAAAGACTCCGGGAGATACAGGAAGAAACACTGTATACAATAGACACCAAATACAGGAATATGAAAAAAACAATGAAGATCTCAGGCATAGCCGGAACGGTCATGCTTGGTTTTGCGGCGATGTTCAAGATTTCGCACTTGCCTGGCGCCGGCATAATGCTTACCCTGGGAAGCCTGATACTGGCTTTTGTTTTCATGCCATCAGCACTGACAGTTCTATGGAAGGAGACACACAGCGGGAAGAAACTTTTCCTTTATATCTCAGTATTCATAACCGCAATGTTATTCATCGCAGGAGTAACTGCGAAGGTACAGCACTGGCCTATGGCCGGACTGATCCTGGCACTTGGATCACTTTCAGGGGTCTTTGCCTTTGTCCCTGCACTGCTTGCCGCAAAGTTGAAGGATCAGGAAAACAAGCCAAAAAAGTTAGTCTATATCCTGGGCGCAGCAGGATTGATCTGTTGCATCCTGGGGTTGCTCTTCAAGATTCAGCACTGGCCAATGGCAAGCACTTTACTGACAGCAGGGTCTGCAATCATTTTCTTCGCAGTATTTCCGTGGTATGCCTGGCTGACCTGGAGAAAAGAAAGTAACGTCAGCGCCAAATTCATCTTCATGGTTACCGGCATGATCGTTCTGATGTTACCGGTTTTGATGCTTAACCTCAGCCTTCAGAGGACTTTTGAGGCAGGTTACTACATACATCATGGAGAACAACAGGCACTGTTTGATTACAGGTTCAGATCCAATCAGTCATCTATCAGTCACTGCAAAGATTCCTCTGCATTGCCCATCCTGAAGGAGTTGAATAACAGGACCTCTGAACTTCTGTCAGTTATCAACAATACCGAAGCCAGGCTCATTGCCGAAGCTGAATTGAAGCCCGGGGTGCCGGCTGTCCTGACCAATCAGATAGCAGAAACTGAGACAGGACCTGTAATTAACTTTAAAGCACTGGACAATTCGTTCCAGACTTTCTCTTTCAGCCGCTTTCTTAATGATGGTTCAGGCCTTCGGAATGATCTTGCTGATGCCATGAAAAAATACTCTGATTATCTCTCAGGTCAGTTGCCGGCAAGTGAATTTGAAATTTGCAGAAAACTGCTCGAACCTGCCGTTTACCTCCCGGAGATAAATCCTGAAACCGAAAGGGTGACACTGATCAGCGGCCTGCATATGCTGGAGCTGATGAAAAACGGGATCCTCACTGCAGAATCATATGCAATTGCAATGCTTTCGAAAGTCAATAACGAGTAAAACCCAAGACAATGAAACAGAAAATATATACAATAGGACTTATCACAACGTCAGTAATCTTTCTTGGCGCTTTGCTCAAGATCAATCACTGGCCTGGCGGTGGGCAGCTTTTGATTATTGGCATTGTCACGCTCGTTATGTTATTCCTTCCGCTGGCCCTGAGAAATCATTACAGGACTGAAGGCGAAAGAAAGAATTTATCGCTGTATATAGTTACCTGGCTGACATGTTTTGTGGTGTTCGGCGGCATGCTTTTCAAAATGATGCACTGGCCGGGAGCGGGGAAAGCCCTGCTGATAGCCCTGCCCTTCCCCTATGTTGTTTTCCTTCCGGTTTTTCTTGTTGTGACATCAAGGGATAAGAATTTCAGTATCCATAACACTGTTGCTGTGCTTTTCCTTCTTGCAGGCACTTCAATCTCCTCGGCACTCCTGGCGTTGAATGTCTCGAAGGAGAGGATTGATGACAGCATGCGGTTGTCACGCAGCTATAACAGGGTTGAGACGGTTCTTGATGAGGTTCCTGCAACTGCCGGCCAGACACCTGTCATAAACAAAATCGATGAACTTCTGGGTATTATTGATGACTATCAGCGCAGAATATTCTCCGTTGAGGGTATGTCGGAGGAAGACTGGAATAATGATCCATGGACATTCCCTCGTCCGGAATCAGCATCTGTCCTGGATAAAGCCCTCGTCACCGCAGCGAAGAACCCCACCTATGACACAAGGCTTCAGGCCGGGCTGGGTGACCTCGTCAGTGAACTGCAGAAGTCTGCCGCCGATGAAAAGATTGCCGGTAAAATACCATTAATTTTTGACTACTATGAGTCGCCCGGTGAAAGCCCGGATTGGACCAAGGGTATGTTTATGGTAATCCCACGCGTTTGGTCACTAATCTATCTTGACGGACTCGAAACAAACCTTAAGCTGATCAGGGCAGGAATCTGACCTGACAGCCGGGGGAGAAAATACCTCCTGATTCTGGTCCCGCCGGCTCCATTTTAATGCATTTCTTCTTACCTTGATTCCGTAACGAATTTTAAAAAACGGAAAATGAAATCAAGGCTGATAATACTGTCATCAGTAATTTCGCTGCTGCTCTTTAACTGTCACGGGCCGCTCATAAAAATCACTCCCTGGGTCCCCTATGACGAGTCAGCAGAGATAGCACAGAACGCATCGCACGCTTCACCAAAGATGCGTTACCAGCTAATCCAGTCAAGGATATCCGACAGGAATGCAGTCTGGAAGAATGTATCAGAACAGCTGGGCGGGTTTGATGAAGAAGATTACCAAAGACTTAAGCCGCTTATCCTCGAACAGGATATACCTGCATTGCAATCCAGCATCAGTTCCGGTAAACTGACATACCGTGAGCTGACTCAGTGGTACCTGTACCGGATTGTCATGTTTGAAAACAACCCTGCCACGGCACTTAACAATATTATTTCAATTAATCCGGATGCAGTTCGAGAGGCAAGGGAGAAGGACAGGAAAAGGTCATCGGGTATTCATCCCCTATACGGAATTCCGGTGTTGCTGAAAGACAATATAGGAATGAACGGACTTCCCACCACGGCTGGTGCTGCCTTCCTGACCGGCAACATGACCCCGGATGCTTTCATCGTTGAAAGGATTAAAGAGAAAGGGGGAATCATACTCGGCAAAGTCAATCTCAGCGAGTGGGCAAACTATCTCAGTTCGGCATGTCCGAACGGCTGGAGTGCAGTCGGCGGCCAGACACTTAATCCGTACGGAAGAAGAAAGTTTGACACTGGCGGCTCAAGCTCCGGTAGCGGCACATCTGTCTCTGCATGCTATGCCGCTGTGGCAGTGGGAACAGAGACTTCAGGCTCAATACTCTCCCCTTCAAATGCCAACTCGGTCGTAGGTCTCAAACCAACAGTCGGGCTTCTCAGCCGAAGCGGTATAGTACCGCTGTCAGGAACACTTGACACTCCCGGCCCGATGACAAGGAGTGTGACTGATAACGCTATCCTCCTCTCTGCCATGTGCGGTGAAGACCCAGAGGATGCGGTTACCAGTGGCAACCCGAAAGATATCACTTATTGGGAGGATCTTTCCTCGGCTGATTTATCCGGGCTCCGTTTCGGGGTTATCAGGTCATTTATGGCTGACTCACTGTACCGGCTTGCAGTTGAGAAGATCAGTTCCCTGGGAGCAACATGCATTGAATTTGAACCGCCGGCAGTGACTCTTAAGGGATTCAGCACACTTTTAAGTGCCGACATGAAAAAGGATCTGCCTGTTTACCTTGAAAAATATGCTTCCTCCAATATACCGCGCCTGTCCATTGAGGGGATAGTGTCGTTCAACAGCGCTGACTCCGCAAAAAGGATTCCTTACGGACAGACAATTTTCAGGTCGATGGCTGCCCTTGAGGTGACACCGGATGAACTTGATTCTTTACGGAACAGTATGCACGCCGCAGCCGTCAGCTACTTTGAGACACCTATTAATGAAAATGACCTTGATGCAATACTTTCAATAGGCAACAGGAGCGCCAGCATGGCCGCGGCAGCATTTTATCCGTGCCTGACCGTACCAATGGGATACAGGGCTACCGGAGAACCGGCAGGTCTGACCTTTATTGCGAAGCCTTTCAGTGAAAGAAACCTGCTCAGGATGGGTTACGCATATGAAAAGGCTACAAAGCTAAGAAAGATGCCGGTTAATTAGATTGTATCCGATTCTGTATTCCCGGGCATCCGGTTCTCCCCTGCGATCACCTCTTCAGCAGTTCTGCAAAATCCGGAAAAAAAGAGATCATACATCTTACAAAATACACCATCAGGGCCTCATGTATTGAGGAAATGCGATTTTTTTTTGGCACACCCTTTGCATTATCCTAGGTGAAGAGCGATCTTCATAAAACTTAAAGAGATGAAAAAGTCAGTTATCACATCGGTCCTCGCGGTTCTGGCAGCCTTAACGACGACAGTCGGGGCACAGAACTATCCGAAGGAGTACCTGGGTCTCCCCGGTGACAACCTCAACCTCTACGCGGTCCTCGACCTGTTCCGCAACTCTCCCACCCTCGAGGCGTTTGAGAGAAGCCTTAATGAAAAGGACTCGCGGATCAACAACCTCGACCTCAACGGTGACTGGAGGGTTGATTACATCGCCGTGTCAGACTACCGCGACGGAAGGGTTCACAACATCGTGCTTCGTGCGGTGCTCGGACGCAACGAGTACCAGGATGTGGCTGTGATAGTTGTGGAGAGGCTGAAGAAGAAGAGGGTTGTGATACAGATCATCGGCGACGAGCTCCTCTACGGGAGGAACTACATAATAGAACCTGTCTACGCCAGGAAACACAAGGTCAGGCATGAGTACAGCCCGGTCTACTACGGAAGCGTGACAGTGTACAACAACTACTACTACGATATCTGGGACTGGCCGCTGGTTGCCCATATCTACAGTCCTTACTACGACGGATGGAGCTCATCATGGTACTGGGGTTACTACCCCGCCTGGTATGAGCCCTGGACCCCCTGGTACTGGGACTACTACTACGGATACCACTCAGGGTGGAATAATCACTACCACAACTGGTATCACAACAGTGACCGATACAGGTACCAGAGGTACAACGACTACTACTACCACAGTGTCAGACAGGAGTCGCCACAGGTACAGCGCAGGGTTGCTGAGGGCAACTACAGGCAGACTTACTCGCGTCCCGAGCAGAGGGCTGAAGGCGCTGATCTCAACAGGAGAACGCGTGAAGCGATAAGCAGGGACACCCGCAGCGAGGCTCCGGTCAACACCGGCACGAGACGCCAGGCAGCACCCCAGGCTGTTAGCGGAACAGTGCCTGCCGAGGGCAGGAGAACCACTGCCGGCACGGCAGGGCGGAGCGCAGCTGAGACTGACGCTTCCAGAAGGACCGGTACTGTAAGCCGGGGTAGTGAGCAGGCTGGTGAAGGAAGGAGAACAACCTCAGGCACTGTCAGCAGGGATGCTGAGGTGACTGAAGCAGGGAGAAGGGCTCCGGCAACTGTGAGCAGGACTGAGCAGGGCGCTGCCCGAGAAGCTCAGGAGAGAGAGACTGTCCGCAGGGCCGCCGCCGGTACAAATAACGGAGCAACTGTGAAGAGCGCCGAGAGCGAGGCAGCAGAGGCAAGGGAAGCCCAGCAGCGCGCCACAGAGGCTCGCGAGGCTCAGGCCAGGGAGAATGAGAGAAGGGCTGCAGAAGCACGGGCTGAGCAGCAGAGGGCAAATGAGCAGAGGGCTGCAGAAGCACGCGCCGAGCAGCAGAGGGCAAATGAGCAGAGGGCTGCTGAGGCCCGCGAAGCTCAGGCCAGGGAGAATGAGAGAAGGGCTGCAGAAGCACGCGCCGAGCAGCAGAGGGCAAATGAGCAGAGAACTGCAGAAGCACGCGCCGAGCAGCAGAGGGCAAATGAGCAGAGGGCTGCTGAGGCCCGCGAAGCTCAGGCCAGGGAAGCCCAGCAGCGCGCCACAGAGGCTCGCGAGGCTCAGGCCAGGGAGAATGAGAGAAGGGCTGCAGAAGCACGGGCTGAGCAGCAG
>JAKAXP010000084.1 GCA_021816545.1 Bacteroidota bacterium | reverse complement strand
TTCCGATCTAGGCTGCTGCTGCCAGCACTGTAAACACCCGCCAGAAAGCGCGGTCATACCTCGCCCTGGCCGAACATTACTACGGGAAACCCAACTACCTGAAGTCGTCACAATACTATGACAGCGCCTCATACCTGATTGACAACCGGTTTCCCGGGTACGACATTATCAGTCGCAGGACTTCTGACCTGGGAGAGTATGCCCGTTTTCACACCGTTGTGGTTACCGAAGACAGCCTGCGAAGGGTGGCATCAATGAGCAGCGCGGAACGCGAAACCCTGATTGCCGGGCTGATCAGAAGCGCGGAGGAGGAGATGACCAGGCAGAGGACAGGTGACGGTGGCGACAGGTATAACATGGGGCAGTACTATGAAAATGAACAGCGTTACCGCGGAGCCATATCTGCCGAAGGAGGATGGTATTTCTACAACCAGGCTGCACTGACTTTCGGGCGGACTGAATTCAGGCGCCGGTGGGGTGACAGAAGGCTGGAGGATAACTGGAGAAGGGCAAACAAGGCAAGGTCAGCCTTTGCACCCGGGACACAGAATGAGGCAGAGGCACAGAAGGAAAACGGCGACAGCACAGGAGTGGCTCCTGAACGGACGAAGGATTTTTACCTCCGTAATCTCCCTCTTACTGACTCGCTTATGCAGGTTTCTGTACAGCGGAGCGCTGAGGCCCTGCTTGGTGAGGGCAAGATACTGGCATCACGTCTCAATGATACTGTCTCCGCTGCAAGTTCCCTGGAGGAAGCCGCCAGAACAGGTACTGATGACAACCTGAGGGCAGAGGCTCTGTTTGAGCTCTATCGCTTGCTGCAAAAAAGTGATCCGGCAAGGGCTGACAGACGCAGGGCCGAGCTGCTGGAACAGTTCCCTGAGTCAGAATATGCCCTGATTCTATCCGATCCTGGCTATGCCAACAGGCACCGTGAGATGGCCGAAAGGGCTACCAGAAGCTATGAGACAGCTTACCAGGCATTTATCGAAGACAGGTTTGCCGATGCCAACAGGCTTTGCACCGAAGCACTGAAACTCTATCCCGAAGACGAACTGGTTCCAAGGTTCATGCTCCTTGACGCAATGGCAACCGGGGCCCTCGAAGGTGAATTTGCTTACAAGGCAAAACTTGACTCACTCATCGCTAAGTTCCCCGGAACTCCCGAAGGAAAAAGGGCAGCAGAGATCACCGATTTCCTGAAAAAGGAAAAACCTGAAATCAGAATAGCAGAGGATACCCGGATAGCGGAAGAAATATACAGTACTGACACTGTGCAGCCTCATTATGTTATGATTGTGGCTTCCAACCCGCGCTCAAACATGAACCAGATTGTGTTTGACATAATCAACTACAACCTTGACCACCATGCTGACCGCAACTACCGGACTGAAGGAGCAGCCATTGATGCAGGGTACCTCCTGATAACCGTCGGACCGTTTAAGGACGTTGCCGAAGCTACAGCCTGGACTAAAGCCTTTAACCCGGAGGTGAACATCAGGGAGGCTGCAACAGCCGGCCTGAAACTCTGGATTATCAGTCGCGACAACCTGCAGAAATTCAGGGAGGATAAGAATATCGACAGATATGCTATCTTTCACTCGAAAGCGTATCCGAACCAACGGTAACGCGAAAGGCTGTAAATGAGACAGATACGAATTCTATGGGTAGATGACGAGATAGGAGTTCTCAGGTCACATATCCTTTACCTCAATGAAAAAGGGTTTGAGACCGATACCTGCCATTCCGGCAACGATGCCATTACAATGGTCAGGGAAAAAGCCTACGACATCATCTTCCTTGATGAGCATATGCCCGGCCTGAGCGGCATCGAGACCCTCCGGCGGATAAAGGCCATCAGGCCGGCCATCCCGGTGGTAATGATCACCAAGAGTGAGGAAGAGGACATTATGGATGCTGCCATCGGCTCACAGATAGCCGATTACCTTATTAAACCGGTCAAGCCGAAGCAGATACTGTTGACCCTCAAGCGTATCCTTAATCTTGAAGAGATTGTCACAAGGCAGACCACCACCGTCTTCCGCGAGGAGTTCAGCTCCATAGCGGGTATGATCTCTTCAGCCTCCACCTTTGAACAGTGGAGTGAACTCTACCGTCGTCTCATCTTCTGGCAGGGAGAACTTATCAGGTCATCAGACACCGGTATGCGTGAAGTTCTCCGCATGCAGGAAGCCGATGCAAACCGGGCCTTTGCAAAGTACATCTCAGGAAACTACATGAGATGGGTATCCGCTGATGCCGCAGACCGGCCCCTGATGTCTCCTTCAGTGCTGGCCAAGAGGGTCTTCCCCATGATCAGCAAAGGAGCCCCTTTGTTCTTCATCATTATTGACAACATGCGCCTCGACCAGTGGCAGACAATTGCCGGTGACCTCAGGCAGGTGATGCGAACTGTTGATGAGGAACTTTACATGAGCATCCTCCCCACCACAACTCAGTATTCACGCAATGCCCTTTTTGCAGGCCTGATGCCGGCCGCAATAGAGGAGCTTATGCCGGAATACTGGATTGATGACCATGAGGATGAGGGAAAGAACCTCAACGAGGAGAAGCTACTTGCAAAGAACCTCACAAGGGCCGGTGTAAGCTGCCGGTGGAGCTACAACAAGATCAGCTCTGACGCTGAAGGAAGAAGCGTTAACGACCGTTTCACCCAGCTGATGTCAAATGATCTTAACGTGCTGGTATACAATTTTGTGGATATGCTAAGCCATGCCCGCACGGAGATCAACCTCATCCGCGACCTTACAGCTGACGAAGCATCTTGGCTCACGCTGACACATTCCTGGTTCATACATTCCCCCCTCATGGAACTACTGAGGCTTGTATCAGCCCGGGGCGCACGGGTGGTGATGACAACTGACCACGGATCTGTCAGGGTTCAGAAACCTGTGAAGGTTGTAGGCGACAGGCAGACTTCGGTTAACCTCCGGTACAAAACCGGAAGGAACCTTGACTACAATCCCCGCGAGGTTTTCGAGATAACCACTCCCGCCAGGGCGGGACTCCCGATGACGAACATATCCTCACGGTACATCTTCGCCTGCGCGAATGACTTCCTGGTATATCCGAACAACTACAACAGCGTTGTTTCCTATTACCGCGACTCCTTCCAGCACGGCGGGATATCACTCCAGGAGATGATGCTTCCGCTCGTATCGCTTGAACCGGTCTGATTTGCTATTTTTGCCGCATGAAGATCGTAATAGCTGACAAAAGCCGGTTACATGATGCGGCAAGGCACTTCCTCAGGGAGACAGCCGGCAGGAAAATCTTTGCATTCTACGGCCAGATGGGATCAGGAAAAACCACCTTTATAAAGGCACTCTGCCATGAGATGGGCGTGGCCGACACCGTCACCAGTCCCACATTTACCCTCGTTAATGAGTACAGGCGACCCGGCAATCCCAATGTTTATCATTTCGACTTTTACAGGATCAAAAAGTTGACAGAGGTGCTTGATTTCGGCATCGAGGAGTACTTTGATTCCGGGGCTCCCTGTTTCATGGAGTGGCCCGAACTGATTGAGCCCCTGCTTCCGGAGGAGACCCTTCGACTCTCAATCACTGTTGGCCCTGACGGCAGCAGGATCATCGAGACCATTGATCCGGGGAAGCATGCCCCGTCACTTTAAGCCATCTGAATCTGAATCAGTATAATCCGGATTCCCGCTGTTCTCTTTGCCGAAGCTCCTTCTCTGATTTATCCCGATCATTCCCTCATCTGTCCAATTAAAATCTTAATTTTGATCTGGTGACATTTACGCCGTTAAACCTATAAAACGAAGCCAGATGAATGAACCGTCCAGAAGCGCCTTCATGCCAAGGGAGGAGATGGTTGAGAAAGCTGTGGGCAGGAAACAGATGACAATCGGTATACCCCGCGATGTTCATGATGATGAGAAACGGGTCGCCCTGACCCCGGAGGCGGTAAAGATCCTCACCGACGCAGGCAATGAAGTCTTCATGGAGAGAGGTGCCGGTGAACATGCCGGTTTTGCTGACAGGGAATACAGTGACAATGGTGCGATGGTGGCTGAGACTCCTGCAAAGGTCTATGAATGTGACATACTTATAAAGATAGCTCCGTTCAAGCAGAAGGAAGCCTCACAACTCCGGGGCGGACAGACGGTCATTTCATTCATGAATGCCGCCACAATGAGTGAAGAGACACTCTCGGTGCTCATGCGGAAGAGGGTGACAGCCCTGGCCAGTGAAAAGATAAAGGATGCTGACGGCGTTCTTCCCGTGGTAGAGTCAATGAGTGAGATCAGCGGCATCACATCGGTGCTGCTGGCTTCGGAATACCTGAGCAGCACCTCCGGAGGTAAGGGTGTGATGCTCGGAGGAGTTACCGGTGTAACTCCCACGGAAGTAATAATCATCGGGGCCAACACAGCCGGTGAATATGCAGCCCGGGCTGCCCTGGGCCTTGGGGCCATTGTAAGGGTGTTTGACACCTCGGTGCACCGCCTCCGCAACTTCCAGAACCTGCTGGGGCAGAGGCTGTACACTTCCACATTCCATCCGCAGGTGCTGCAGAAGGCACTGAAATCTGCCGATGTTCTGATTGGTGCACTGTCAACCGACATACTCATGCCATGGTTCTATGTCACCGAAGAGATGGTTCAGGGGATGAAGCGCGGGTCAGTGATAATCGATCTCAGCGTTGACACCGGCGGTTGCGTAGAGACAACAGAGCCAAGGGCAATAAAGGATCCGATCTATGAAAAGCACGGGGTGATACACTATTCGGCATGGAACCTCCCGTCCAGGGTACCAAAGACCGCCTCCATAGCGCTGAGCAATGTCTTCAGGCCGCTGATGCAGGAGATAGCCGATGCAGGAGGCATTACTCCAATGCTCAAGTTCAATACCGGCCTTCGCAGCGGCGTGTACATCTATAACGGTATCCTCACCAACGAGGTGCTCGGGCAGAAATTTGGCATTCTTTCAAAGGATATCAACCTGCTGCTGGCGGCCTTTTGAAAATCAGGCAAGAGGGGGGCGAGCGAAAAGAAATGACCCTGTGAGTCATTTCCGCGAGCAGCCAGACTGAAGGGGAGCAGGCAGTAGTGTTGGCAATAGGCTGAAGGACTTATAGCATAATAGTACGGGTTAATAATTTATTACACTGACCATAGGTCATTCAGAATTGTAAATGTCGTCTGTCTAGAGCCAGGTCAGGACAGCCTCACCGCCTGACTGGCGGAGGCTGGCGTTGCGGCCGAGGTAAATTGCCCTGTTGTCAGGTATGTGGCCTGCCGGGAAATTGAACAGTACCGGGTAATCATAACCTCCCACAACATTCATCACAACCTCCTCAACGGTCTGGTTGAAGACATGCTCACCCTCGGTGATCTTCTCCATACCTCCAACTACCAGTGCCGACAGGTTTTTAAGCAGTCCTGCCATTCTCATGGAAACAAGCATCCTGTCAAGATGGTAGAAATGTTCTCCTATCTCTTCCAGGAAAAGGATTGCGCCGTCGGTTTCAGGCTGTGCCGGCGTACCGTTGAGGCTGTATATGAGGGAGATGTTGCCCCCGGTGACCGGGCCAGAAACCTCCAGAGAAGCCTCTGCTGAAGGCGACCAGCGGACAGGTTCCGCTTCACCCCGCAGAGCCCTGACCATTGTCTCATAGCATACGGGAAGATATTCGGGATTGGTATAGTTGAGAGGCATTTCAGCATGCAGTGATGCCACGCCGCAAACTGAATTCAGCCATGTGTGAAGCGAGGTGATGTCACTGTACCCCACATACCATTTGGGTTGCTTCTTCAGGGCTGAAAAATCTATCCTGTCAACTATCCGCGACATGCCATAACCGCCGCGTGAACAGAGAACAGCCTTTACATCCGGATCATCAGTTGCCCGCTGTATGTCACTCAGACGCTCATTGTCAGTACCTGCGAACGGCCCGAACCGGGTGAATACATGCTCTGCAAGCGTAACCCGGAAGCCTGACTCCTCAAGCATTCTCACGGCGCTGTGAACTACCCCTTCCTCGATATGGCTTGCGGGAGTGATGATCTCAATACGGTCGCCCTCCCTGAGGTACGGCGGAATGACTGCTGGTTTCATGTTGTGGTCTGATACGGTGAGCGTATCAAAAGTAGTCAATTCAGGAAAGAAATCCTGCTGCAGTGTCAAAGAGCCTGTCAAATGTGCGGTCGACTGCATCGGCCTTCTCTCCCGCCAGCACAGGGAATGGTGATTCATGGGAACACGGATACCCGGGTTCCCAGATCCCGGTATCGGCGCCGCTCAGTGTATCCTTTATGGCCTGGCATGGTATGACAGTGTCGCCTGCAAGTGTCACGGCCTTAAGCCTTCCGTCATAATGGCTGAATGGCTTTCCGCGCAGGTCTCTCAGCCGCTGCAGCGATGTCATCGCGAAAAAAGCTTCGCCCTCCGGTGTATCATGCATAAGCCTGGTAAGCCTATCCCTGCTGCCGTTCATCGGCACATCCGGCCAGCTGAGATAGAATGAGAGCAGTTTCTCAAACGCACGGCTGTCCATTATCAGTTTGGAGGTACCGTTCATAAGACCGAAGGTACTTCCGCCGCAGAAGAGCATTATACGGCTGTCATCCGGCAGTGGCGACGGATCTGAGAGCATCATCACCTGTGTTACAAGGGCCCCGATTGAGTAAGCAAATATATCTGCCGGACCTCCTGCGGCAATTCCGGGGATGCTTCCTTCCCTCATCGACTGTATGAGTGCTGCCAGATCCACGGCGGTCTGGTACCCGGAAACCATGAAACGTTGGGGAGAGATTGTCATCCTGGTGCTGAGCGCCACATTGACGAATGTGGAGAGCCTGGTGTCCGGAAGCAGTGTCGTCCGGGCAGTCACAAGTGGCATCATAATATGCCTGTCCATCCAGCTTCGCGGTGAGCGGTTCATATGGTATGCCAGTGGAAAGAGCACCACCGGCCTGCCCGTTCCTGACGCCAGCCTTGTTGCCCACTGTATGTATTTGCCCCATCCCCTCTCGTTCAGACCGTGAAGGAGGATAATGGCACCCCGGCTGCGGGGAATGCTGATATCATCTCCGGTTTCCGGGCCGGAGACCGGAGAAACGGCGGAACAAAGACCAGGACCGGGGTCAGGACAGGGACAGGTGACCGGGGTAATGACTGAGCTGTGTACCGGGCTGGTACCGTGACCGGCACCAAAAACCTGTGATATTCCGGACCGCCTGATTGCCGCCTCACCGGGTACAGTGACCCGGTCTGAATAAGATATTATTCCTGATAGAATGCCATTTGCTGATGACTTCCCGTTTATACCCCCCGGAAACATGATATAATAGCTGAACTCCCTGTTGCTCTCCTCAAGCTCGCGTGAACGGAAGAGAGACCGGAACGGCCCCGGTACATACCTGCCGTCGGGCAGGGAGCTGTCGACAGAGGAGCGGAAGCGACGGGCTGAGAGTGTCACCCCCGTACCCGGGATCTCTCCCTCCGTCATCCCTCCCCTGAAATGGGCGGCAAGTTCCCGTTCACTGGCTGTGTAACCCATGGTTGTTTTTCCGGCAAACAAAGTGCATGAACCGCGAGTCTCCAAAAAAGAGGTATCTCCAACCCTGCCACGGGCCGGAATCCCCGGGTGAGGGGTGAAAGATCAGATTGAGGGGTGAAATAGACGGGCCAATCCTGCCCGGGAGCTGAGTCTTGGTGAAATTGCCTGCTCTTTCTTTCTCCGGAAACTGACCCGTGATGAATTTCCGGGCCGCTTCATGCTCAGGAACCGGCAGCTCGGCAAAAGTGTTACTTTTGCATTGGCAATTGATCCGATGAACATCGATCTGAGCAAAAAGCTTCCCGGTTATCTTACCGAGAAGGGGAATATCGTGGCAACGATCCTCTTCACGGCAGGCTTTGCCCTGCTTTTCCTGAACCTGTATACACCATTCGGAGTTGCAGAATGGTTTGAGGTTTCAAAACCCACCCTTCTTCTTTATGCCAGCGGCGTCATCCTGGCAGGGGTTCTGGTTGTTGCCATCAGCCGTATCCTGATGTATCACCATGTAAAACGGGGGAGGAGGCTACTTATCTGGCACTATCTTGTCTGGGTGGCAGCAGAGATCCTTGCCATGGCTCTCTTTTTCACCTTTTTCGAGATCGTCATCCTCAATGACCACCGTCCCTTTACTGAACTGCTGGCCAGGTCTGTCCAGAACACCTCGCTTACCCTGCTTCTGCCCTATACCTTCCTGTGGCTCTGGTTCGCATGGCGCGACAGCAAGAAAAAGCTCTCCGGAATAATGGAGCAACCCGAGACAACAGCGCAGCGCCCCATGATACACCTGCGTGACGAAAAGGGTGTCCTCAGGCTGTCCCTGAAGCACTCTGATCTTCTCTATATGCAGGGAAGCGACAATTACGCGACAATTTATTACCAGGCACAGGAGAAGCTCACCCGGTTCATGCTGCGCAACACCCTCCGGACCCTTGAGGAGGAGCTGAAGGACCAGGCCGTCATAAGGTGCCACCGCTCCTGGCTGGTCAACATTGAAAAGGTCAAGCTGATACGGAGGGAGAAGGATGGCCTCCTGCTGGAGCTTGACAGCACACCTCCTTCAACGGTGCCGGTGTCACGCACCTATATGCATGACGTCCTCGCAGCCTTCGGGCATGTTGAGTAACCTGAACCGAAGGTCATCCTGACACGTTGATTCAGCGGCACCCCCGCTCATTCTGAAAATCATTATCTTTGCCGGGTTAAAATCAGCAATCACTTTTCACAGATGAAGAAGTTCAAGCGCCATCTTATCACATCAGCTCTTCCGTATGCCAACGGACCCATTCACATAGGGCACCTTGCAGGGGTTTACGTGCCGTCAGATATCTATACACGATACCTCCGGATGCGTGGCGAGGACGTCATCTCCATCTGCGGCTCCGATGAACACGGTGTCCCCATCACCCTCAAGGCCCGTAAGGAGGGAATCACCCCGCAGGAGGTGGTTGACCGTTACCATGAGCTGAACAAGAAAGCCTTTTCCGACTTTGGCATCTCCTTTGACATCTACTCGCGAACATCAAACAAGATACATTACG
>JAKAXP010000083.1 GCA_021816545.1 Bacteroidota bacterium | reverse complement strand
TGCTGCCTGTGAAGGTGCACTGCTGGTTGTTGATGCCACACAGGGCATCCAGGCCCAGACAATTTCGAACCTTTACATGGCCATTGAGCATGGCCTGGAGATAATCCCGGTACTGAACAAAATGGACTCACCAAGTGCCATGCCCGAGGAGGTTAAGGATCAGATAGTTGACCTGATAGGTTGCAAGCGGGAAGAGATCATCGAAGCCAGTGCACGTACCGGCATGGGAGTGGAAGAGATCATGGAGGCCATAATTAGGAGAATACCAACCCCGAAGGGTGATCCTGATGCTCCGCTGCAGGCACTCATTTTTGACTCGGTGTTCAACTCCTTCAGGGGAATAATTGCCTATTTCAAGATAGCCAACGGTACCGTCAGAACACATGACCTGGTTAAGTTTGTCAATACCGGAAGGGAATATGACGCTGATGAAATCGGGGTTCTCAAGCTCAAGAGAGAACCGCGTGACGTGCTGAGCGCCGGTGATGTGGGATACATAATTTCCGGTATCAAGATCTCCGCCGAGGTAAAGGTTGGTGATACAATCACCCATGTTGCACGTCCGTGTGACAAGGCCATTTCAGGCTTCGCCGACGTGAAACCAATGGTTTTTGCGGGGATCTACCCGGTTGACGCCGATGATTACGAGGATCTGAGAGCCTCAATCGAAAAGCTGCAGCTCAACGATGCCTCGCTGACCTTTGTTCCTGAGTCATCCGCAGCGCTGGGATTCGGATTCCGGTGCGGATTCCTGGGTCTGCTGCACATGGAAATTATCCAGGAGAGACTTGACAGGGAGTTCGACATGGATGTCATAACAACCGTCCCCAACGTCTCTTTCAGGGTCCTGACAACGAAGGGAGAGATAGTTGATGTTCACAACCCCTCAGGACTTCCTCCGGTGACTGCCATAGATGAGATAGAGGAACCGTATATTCATGCACAGGTTATCTCCAAGTCAGAATACCTGGGTTCTATCCTTAAACTCTGCATTGACAAGCGGGGGACCATGAAAAACCAGGTTTACCTGACAAGTGACAGGGTGGAAGTTACTTTTGACATGCCGCTCTCAGAGATCGTGTTCGACTTTTATGACAAGCTGAAGAGTATTTCAAAGGGCTATGCCTCGTTTGACTACCATATTACCGGTTATAAAAAAGCTGATCTCGTCAGGCTTGACATACTGCTGAACGGTGAGATGGTTGACGCACTCTCAACACTTATATTCAGAGGTCATGCATATGACTTCGGCAGGAGGATGTGCGAAAAGCTTCGCGAGCTGATACCGCGCCAGCAGTTTGACATTGCAATACAGGCAGCCATCGGGGCAAAGATAATTGCACGCGAAACAGTCAAGGCCGTACGGAAGGATGTTACCGCAAAATGCTACGGAGGTGACATCACAAGGAAGAGGAAACTCCTTGAAAAACAGAAGAAAGGGAAGAAACGGATGCGCCAGATAGGTAATGTGGAGGTGCCGCAGCAGGCATTTCTGGCAGTGCTGAAGCTCGACTGATACAAAAAAAACAGTCAGGGTATTGCAAATAAATAAATTATACTAACTTAGCACTCCGTTGGGCTTTGACGGGAAGATAACCATACTAGTCGAAAGACCCTGAAACTAACCTAGACTCATACCCCGTGCGGCAGTGCCGTGCGGGGTATTTACTTTTATACGTGTTGTTGCCTTAATGTGAGGTGCTGCGGGCAGATCAGCAGAGCAGCTTGTAACCTTTCCCGTGAATGTTGAGGATTTCCACTGATGTGTCCCTGCTAAGGTACTTGCGCAGTTTGGTAATGTAGACATCCATACTGCGGGCATTGAAATAATTGTCATCTATCCATATCGACCTGAGGGCGAAGTTCCGTTCGAGAACCTCGTTACGGTGGCGGCACAGCAACTCAAGCAGCTCGGATTCCTTCGTGGTGAGCTTGCGTGACTGGTCATTGTAAGTCAGGATCTGTTTCGTAACATCAAAGGTGAATTTACCGATAGTGTAGAACCCGGCCGATGTGTCGGCCTGTTTTCCTGAAGCCCTGCGGAGGATGGCTTCAATGCGGTAGATAAGTTCCTCCATCGAGAAGGGTTTGGTAAGGTAGTCATCAGCTCCTGACTTGAATCCCTCGATGACATCTTCCTTCAGATTCTTTGCTGTCAGGAAGATTATCGGGATATGAGGGTCCAGCGCCCTTATCTCCCTGGCCAGGGCGAATCCGTCAAGTTCCGGCATCATTACGTCAAGAAGGCAGAGTTGGTACTTCTCTTTCCTGAAAACCTGCATCGCCTGGGCACCGTCAGTGACAAGAGTTGTTTCATACTCCCTTGCAATCAGGTAATTTTTGAGCAGTTGCCCGAGGTTGGGATCGTCTTCTGCAAGTAAAATTCTGGCCTTTGTCATTTTGGCTGTTCTTTGGGAAGGTGAATAATAATCCTGGTTCCTTTGCCGGTCTGGCTCTCCACCTTAATGGTGCCGTAATGCTCTTCCACTATTTTCTTTACATAGCTGAGTCCCAAACCGAATCCTTTTATATTGTGCGTATTCCCGGCAGGCACACGGTAGAATTTCTCAAAGATATGTTTGATATGTTCCCGCGGTATGCCTATCCCGTTGTCAGATACTGTGATGACTATTCCCCTGTGCCAGGCTGCTGTGGTGATTGTAATTTCAGGTATGCCTATTGAGTACTTGAGGGCATTGTCAACCAGGTTGAGCATCACGTTGAAGAAGTTGGTCTCATCAATTGTCACAACCGGGTCAGAAGCGTCAAGAAAAGTTGAGATTGTTCCACCGCGGCCGTTTACCTGGAGCTTAAAGGCATCAACCGATCTCAGTATAATTGCATGCAAGTCAACCGGATGCTTGTCCAGTTCAAGTTTTGCCTTCTCAAATATGGCTGTCTGCAGCACTCTCTCAACCAGCACTTTCAGCCTGTTACTCTCTTCGCTGATTACCGTGGCAAGTCCGCCTGTGTTGCGTGAAGTCTCCGGGATGGAGTTGTCAGCAAGCATCTGCGAGGCCAGGGAAATTGTTGCAATGGGGGTCTTCAGCTCATGTGTCATGTTGTTGATGAAGTCGCTCCTGATCTCAGAGAGCCTCTTCTGACGGAAGATGACGATGAAGGTACCGGTAGCCAGCAGTATCAGCAGAAGCACGATAAGCATCGAGGCGCTTGCCATGAAGGCGATTTTGCTGGCTTTGTATTCTTCCTCCTTAGGGAAGTAAATTGTGAGGATGTTGTTTCCCGGAACAGGGTCATTGGGAAAGAGCTGTCGGAGATACTTGTTAGCCTCGATGCTCTCTGTGTAGTCAGCGGTGCGGTATATTATGTCACCATAAGCCCCGCGAACTGCACACTCAAACTCCAGATGTATTCCGACGGCATCAAGCGATTTCCTGATCAGTGAGTTAAGGTCATCGGATGTGAAACGGTCGCGAAGGGGTGGAGTCTCATGAAGAATACGGCTGACTATATTCTCTATTGAGATGATTTTGCTTGTCATCCGGGTGTTGGCTCCTGCCGAGAGGGTCTGTTCGCCGGGTTCGGCATTCTCAAAAAATGACTCCACACCAAGGCTGTCGGAGTCAAGCAGGTATGTATACCCGGCCCTGCTTATTATCACAGACCTGGCGTCGGGGTCAAAACCGTACTTTTCGAGAAGCTTCTCCTCGGCTGCCCTCTGTGCTGACATGTCTGACAGTTCCTGTTCATCTTCCGGCAAGGTTCCGGGATTGATGCCGCTCATGATTCGCTTGTAGGTTTCACCTCTTTCAAGCTCCGAGACCACCTCCTTGAGTGCTTCGTTCACGGCAAAACGGAATTCCTGGTCCTCGGCACTGACGACACTGTCAATCCACCTGACCTGGATAATCACCAGGGCAGAAATGGCCAGAAAGAAAAACACGGCCAGCAGAACAATGTACGAGCGTTTCATTATGTGGCAAAAATAGTCTGTTAAAACCTTAATACATAGACTTAACTAATTTTAACTGGTTTCAGCAATGTAACAACCCCAAAATATTAAAAAAATGTTAAAAATCAATATATTAACATTACCTTAAGAATAACGTCGCAAAAAAAGTTTGATATTTGCATCAGTTATGGCACGATAATTGTTATAACGTTAATGGAGTTTTTTTCATAGGTTAGGTTAGTTTTAGGGTTAACACTGAAGAGGAGGCGAGAGATTGTCTCCTCTTTCCTTTTTAATACCGGGTGAAGGAGGGTAACCGTCTTTGCCGGTATAAGGCTAAAGTAAAAGCATTGCAAGGTTCCTGTCGCTGATTTCCCTGCTGTCGAAAATGAATACGGCCGTAATTTCAGGGATCTCCCTGAGTGATGCGGCCATAAGTTCCGCCTCTTTCCTTTCCTTCTTTTGTCCGGTTCCCGGGATAATCAGAAAATCAATGCTTTTCAGCTTGCGGATCAAGACGTTTGAACCGCTGCGGTTTGATACAAGTGTAAAGGCAAGATTATCCGGAGTGAACCGTGAAAATACCCTGGTCCCCGCAGGGGTGGCAAGTGTAATTTCATCACTGCATTTCCTGAGGTCACATCCCAGGTGAAGGTTAATCATCACTGAAAGGCGGTAGTCAGGCTCGGAAGCAACTACCCCGAGGAAATGGAAAGGTTGCGGTTCTGCGCTTTCGATAGCGTGCCGTGTGATTTTCTTCTTACTGCTCATTTTTTCATCAGCCCGAGCTTGTTAAGGGCAGCCATTGACGCTTCCTGTTCTGCTTCCTTCTTGGTGGAACCTTCGCCCCGGGTGATTTCCTCGCCGTTGATCTCCAGCGTCACGGTAAACAGGGGCTGTGTGCCTGCGCCAGAAGCTTTTTCCCGTGACGTGAAGTTAAGCTTTTGTTTGTTCTTCTGGCAATATTCAAGGATCAGGCTCTTGTAATCAGTCTCGGCTGAGAGTACTGCAGTAAGGTTAAGGTGTTTCTTCAGGCCCCTTTCGATGAAAAATTTACGGGTGCGGTCATATCCGGTATCAATGAACAGTGCCCCCACGAGTGCCTCCACGGCATTTCCGTATAGATTCCGCGGTGAATCGGAGGGGGCAAGATTTGAAACTATCAGCCTGTCAATACCCATGGCCGTGCCCAGATTGTTAAGGGTCTCGCGGTTGACGATCCGTGCCCGGGTTTTTGTCAGAAACCCTTCTGAAGCCTCAGGGTAAAGACGGAAAAGATAGTCGGAAAGGATGCTGTCAATAATGGCATCACCGAGGTATTCAAGACGTTCATTGTTGATTCTTACCCCGTCCGGGAGGGTATAGGTTGCGGAACGGTGTATGAAAGCCATTTCATACAGCCTGAGGTTAAGGGGACGGAAACCGAGAAGTTTCTTGAGCTCCGACCGGAAGTTGCCCCGGTCGTGTATAAGGGTGTTGTTCTTCTTCCTGTTAAGCAGGAACACTATTCTTCGAATTTCCTGACCAGAATTGAAGCGTTATGCCCGCCAAAGCCGAAGTTGTTGCTCAGTGCCACCCTGATGGGTCTCTGCTGTGCCTTGTTCAGCGTAAGGTTCAGGTTCTGGTCTATTGCCGGATCAGGGTTCCTGAAGTTTATAGTGGGCGGAACGATGTCATTGCCTACAGCCATGATGGTTGCAATTGCTTCCACGGCACCGGCGGCGCCAAGCAGATGGCCTGTCATCGATTTTGTTGCGCTGATGTTCAGCTTGTAGGCATGTTCGCCGAAAAGAGTAATGATCGCCTTTGTCTCTGCGATATCACCCAGCGGTGTGGAAGTTCCGTGTACGTTGATGTAATCAACATCGGTTGGCTGCAGCCCGGCTTCTGCAATGGCCTGCTTCATCACATTGATGGCTCCCATGCCGTCTGGATGAGGTGCGGTAATGTGATATGCGTCAGCAGTAAGGCCGGAGCCGATTACTTCTGCATAGATCCTGGCACCCCTGGCTTTTGCATGTTCAAGCTCCTCCAGAATGAGAGCACCGGCACCTTCACCGATGACAAACCCGTCACGGGTTACATCAAACGGACGAGATGCAGTGGCATATTCCTCATTGTTGGTTGACATGGCCTGCATGGAGTTGAAGCCACCTATTCCGGGCGGGTTGATGGATGCCTCTGATCCTCCGGCAATGAAAAGATCAGCCTTCCCGAGAAGGATGTAATAATAGGCATCAATTATAGCATTTGTTGATGATGCACAGGCTGAGACAGTGGCAAAATTGGGTCCGCGGAAGCCATACCTGATGGAGAGCATTCCTGCGGCAATGTCACTTATCATTTTGGGTATAAAGAAAGGGCTGAAACGGGGAGTACCATCACCCGTTACAAACCCCTTGACTTCCTCCAGGATAGTCTCTATCCCGCCAATGCCTGAGGCCCAGATTACGCCGGAACGGTCTTTGTCTGTGGCATCCGGATCAAGGGCAGCGTCTTTAACCGCTTCCTCTGCCGCAACATGTGCGTACTGGGTATAACGGTCCATTTTTCGCGATTCCTTCCTGTCAAAGTGGTTGGCAGGATCATAATTCTTGATCTCACAGGCAAACCTGGTCTTGAATTTGGATGTGTCAAAATGGGTTATAAGCCCAGCTCCGCTGACTCCATCCACAAGACCTTTCCAGAAATCCTGCAGATTGTTGCCGATGGGGGTCAATGCCCCCATCCCGGTAACTACTACACGCCTCATGTCAGGTTATCAGAGATAACTACTTGGCGTTTTCCTCAATATACTTAATGGCTTCGCCTACTGTGCTAATGCTTTCTGCCTGATCATCAGGAATTCCAATGTTGAATTCCTTTTCGAATTCCATGATCAGCTCGACAGTGTCAAGAGAGTCTGCGCCAAGGTCATTAGTGAAATGTGCTTCGGGAGTAACCTCTGCTTCATCAACGCCAAGCTTCTCAACGATGATTTTCTTTACTCTTGTAGAAATGTCAGACATACCAATCAGTTTTACGTTAATACTCGTTTTTAAAACTCTGCAAAGAAATATATTTGTACCATATTTTTCAAACAATTTGCCGGAAATTTACATGACGGCTAATATAATACCAAGAAATACAACAATTTAAGGCTCTTTTTCAGGTGCCGCTGCGGGGGAGCCATAAATGCTGTAAAGGGCAGAAAATGAAGCACATATCAATACTTGCATCAGGAAACGGAACGAACGCCGAAAACATCATCAGATACTTTTCGAACGAAAAAAATGCAAAAGTAACCCTCGTTTTGTCGAACAAGCCTCAGGCGAAGGTATTGGAAAGGGCTGCGTCACTCGGGGTGGATGCGTTTTTTTTCGACCGGGCACAATTTTATGAGACAGGAGAGGTGCTGATGATGCTGCGCAGAAGGGAGACCGACCTGGTGGTCCTGGCCGGGTTCCTGTGGCTTGTTCCGGGTGATGTGATTGAGGCATTCCCCGGGAGAATTGTCAATATACACCCGGCGCTGCTGCCGAGGTTCGGGGGGAAGGGGATGTACGGTGACAGGGTTCACAGCGCCGTGCTGGAAGCCGGCTGCACCGAGAGCGGGATCACCATTCATTTTGTGAATGAACACTATGATTCAGGTGATATTATTTTCCAGGCCAGGTGTCCGGTGCTTCCGGGTGATGATGTTGACACCCTGGCGTCACGGGTACATGCACTGGAGTACGAGCACTATCCGAGGGTCATAGGGGAGGTACTGATTGGAGCAGGCAATAGGCAATAGGCAATAGGCAATAGGCAATAGGCAAGAGTGTTGACAATATATTTAGTAACTGCATGATCAGCAGTGTTTTTCACTACTGCCTACTGCCTACTGCCTGTTGCCTTTAATATTTAATAGTGGCCAGCAGATTGATATAACCATCTGCCACCTTGCTGAACTGCTCCATCGCTTCAGGGGCAACCGGATTGACCGGCGGTGCCTCCACCTTCAGAGGATCAATGGCAGAACCGTTCCTGTAGAATCTGAAATCAAGATGAGGCCCTGTTGAAAGGCCGGAGCTGCCCACATAGCCGATCACCTGTCCCTGCTTCACATATACTCCTGATGCAATGCCCGGACCGAACCGCGAGAGATGCATGTATGCCGTGGAATATACGCTGTTGTGGGTTATCCTGACAATCCTTCCCGAACCGTTTTCATATGCGGTGCTTGTCACCCTGCCGTCGCCGATTGCCAGCACGGGAGTGCCAAGTGGTGCTGCATAATCCACCCCGTGATGTGCCCTGACAATCTTCAGGATGGGATGCATCCTGCCACCGGAGAAACGGGAACTGATTCTCGAATAGCGGAGCGGTGCCTTCAGAAAAGCCTTCCTGAGGCTGGCACCGGTTGTGTCAAAGAATGACATGACACTGTCCTGGATGAATGGGATGGCATAGATGGTGCTTCCGGCATGCTCAAACTCGGCAGCATGCACGCGCCTGATGCCAACAGACTCCTCGCCAATGAAGTCCTCCTCATAAATAACCTTGAACCTGTCACCTTTTTGCAGCCCGAAGAAGTCAATAGTCCATGCGTAGATTTCTGAGAGTTCTGCCGAGAGGTTCGGATTGAGGTTGTTTTCCTGTGCCGCCTCCCAGAGCGAGGTGTTTATTGTGCCGGAAGAATAGCGCAACAGCCTCTTTATCTCTGCATCATGCCTGTAAATGGCAAGGGTATCCTTCAGCGAAAAGACATAGGCAACCCTCGGATCATGCTGATAGATAAGGTACTCCGGTCTGTTGAGGGTGTCTTTCGAGGTGAGGACCGAATAGGAACTGCCGGTCCGTACCTTGCGGGGATCAAAGGTCTCCCTGTTGTCATTCAGAAGCTTTTCAATGTCATTCCAGTCAACCCCCTGAGCTGCCAGTATAGAAGCAATGAACTGGTTTCTTTTAACCTTGCCGGTTGTAATATTATAGGAGTCAAGGGGTATGCCGAAAAGAGTATTTTTTCCTGAGTCGGTGGCAGCAGAATCGGAGTAGGTGTCCTTAACCGATCCGGTATCAGATGCAGCTGCAACATCTTCCGGCTTCGCATTTTCGGCTGCCCCGCTCCGGGTGCATGAAGCAGTGGTAAGCATTATGGCAGCAGCCAGGGATGCGAGAATAAATCGAATCATCATAAAACAATATTTACTATCCGGTTAGGAACCACAATCACCTTCGGCGTA
>JAKAXP010000082.1 GCA_021816545.1 Bacteroidota bacterium | reverse complement strand
AACCAGCCCTTATCTTCAGGTCGTCAAGCCATGAGATGTCACTGAGAAAACTCTCCTCGGATAATCTCCATGTACCGGAAATTGACCAGAAATTTCCCCATCTTACCCTCGGACCGAACCTTGAAGAGCCGTCACGGCGGAACGAACCCTGCACGTAGTACTTGTCCTTGTAATCTGCAAGTACCCTGCTGAAATAGGAAATCATTGATGTTTCGGTAGTTGAAGATCCGTAACCGAAAGGAGCTGATGCTATATTCAGTTCATCAGAAAAAGGAACGTCAAACCCTCTTGCAGATACATTTACTGTTTTCAGGATGTACTTCTCAGTTTCATACCCACCGAGGATGTTAAAGTGCAGGTCCGTGATACTCTTGTCATACGTAAGAGTGGATGATGTGAATACTGTACGGGCATCTGAGGTGGTCTTCTCGGAACTCCCCTGATAGGCTTTTCCGTCACCGTGGTACGGATTGCGGAAATCATCCGTATTCACGTAGTCAATCTTCCCGTTTGCCTTGGTATCAAAAACAAGACCTTCAAGAATTTTCCAGTTGAAATTCAGTGTCTGCGATATTGCTGTTTTCCTGTTACCCCTGGGGTCGAGAATGGTCTGGGCTATCGGGTTATAATCCTTAGACACAAGGTTGTTCCAGTTATATGCTGGTTTGCCGTCTGTGCCAATAACCGGCTGGAAGTTTGCATCCAGTTCATAAAGGGGGACGTTGTTCGGGTAATTATATGCTGCATAGCCGGTACCTGAACCGTTGGTAATATCCTTTACGGTATTTCCCTCTGAATACCTCAGGATTGATGAGGTTCCAACCTTAATTCTCTTGTTGACCTGGGTTTCCAGCGAGATGTATCCCATTGCCCTGGTAACTTCATCAGGAACAGTGATAGCCTTCTGTTTGTAATAAGTTCCCGAGAAATAAAACTTTGTTCTCTCATCGCCGCCCTGTGCGGTAAGATTATGCTCGGCAATCTTCCCCGTTCTGTGGGCAAGGTCGAACCAGCTTTCATCAAACATCAGCTTTGCATTTGACACAAGGTTTCCGTTGTCATCGAATGGCTGATCAACATTGAACGGGTTCTTGCCGGCAAGAAGGACAAGATTCCGGTGGGCATAGTTGGCCGGCGATGTATAATTTGTAGGCGGACCGTAGAGATCATCTCCGAGATCTGATGCGTAATTATAGAGCCCTTCCCACGATTTCTGCATGAATTCGGAAGCATTGAGCATCTCGAACTTGTTGGTGGTACGGGTTGAGTAACTCTGCTTGCCCCTGTAGGTAAAGACTGTTTTTCCGGCCTGACCCTTCTTGGTCGTTACCAGGATGACACCGTTGGCAGCTCTCGATCCATAGAGAGAAGATGCTGCAGCATCCTTGAGGACGGTAACCGTCTCAATATCATTAAGGTTGGGAACAGTCCCGCCAGCAATTCCGTCAACAACCCAAAGAGGGGCTGATGAGGCAGTGATTGAACCCGTACCCCTGATTCTGATAATAGGTTCAGAATCCGATGCGCCGTTGGCGTTGACAACATGAACACCTGTTGCATTGGCCTGGAGTGCCTTTACTACTGAGGTAGTCGGCGTTGAAATAAGCTTATCGCTCTTTACAACCGAAGCTGCGCCTGTGTATGACTCTTTCTTGGTCACACCGTAGGCAACAACAATCACTTCCTCAAGATTCAGAAGGTCAGGCAGCATCACAATATCAATTGTGTTGCTTGCACCGACTGTGGCCTCCTGTGTTTTCTGCCCCGCAAACCTGTAAACGAGGATCTGTCCCGGCGAGGCCTGGATGGAGTAACGACCGTCCACGTCAGTTACTACCCCTGCTGTGGTCCCTTTAACCTGAACAGTCACCCCAGGTATTCCAAGGTTGTCCTCGGAGCTGGTAACCGTTCCGGAAACCAACTTCTGCTGAGCAGCAGAAGCCAGCAAGAATCCACAAAGCACGAAAAAAACTGAAAGTAATCTTTTCATAACTTCTAGATTAGGTTAGTAATTAAAAGAATTAAGTGTAGTTTTCAATAAGGACATGAAGGTACAAAAAATCATTGTACCATTGTTCAAAAAATTGTTATAAAGCATGGTCCTTTTTCTTTACTTTTGTCAGTCGGTGAGGTAAAAGATCAGTTATTAAGTTTTGTTCCCAATGTCGCAATTTGTTCATTTACACGTACATACGCAATATTCCATTCTTGACGGTGCATCAGGGGTGAAAGCTCTTGTCCGCAGGGCAAAAGAGCTGGGGATGGAGGCCCTTGCCATCACTGACCACGGGAACATGTTCGGCGTTAAGGAGTTTCATGACGCCGCTACGGCAGCCTCCGTCAAGCCAATAATCGGATGTGAGATATATGTGGCCCGGACAAGCCTCGAGGACAAGACATCCGTCGAGGACAGGTCAGGTGACCATCTTATATTACTGGCCAAGAACAAAACGGGGTATCACAACCTTGTCAAGCTTGTTTCCCAGGCATGGATCAGGGGCTTCTATTACAAACCCCGCATCGACAAGGCCCTTCTCCGCGCTCACCGCGAAGGGCTTATAGCCTCCTCCGCGTGCATTGCCGGAGAAGCAGCCCAGGAGATCCTCCAGGGAAACATACGCGGCGCCGAAGAGGCAATTCTCTCCTACCGGGAGATCTTTGGGGAAGATTACTACCTTGAGGTGCAGCGGCATGAGACCAGCGATCCGACAGCCGACGTAACAGTTTTCCCGTATCAGCAGAGGGTGATAGCCGCATACCGCGAACTGGCCGCAAAACACAACATAAAGATCATTGCCTCCAACGATGTCCACTTCATCATGCAGGATGAGGCCGAGGCCCATGACCGCCTCATATGCCTTAATACCGGAAAGGATATCGATGACCCGAAGAGACTTCGCTATACAAAACAGGAGTACCTGAAGAGCGGCGAGGAAATGACAGCCATCTTTGCCGACTTGCCGGAGGCTGTTCATAATACCCTCGAGATAGCTTCCAAAGTTGAATATTATCCCCTTGCCAGCGAACCCATCATGCCGGAATTTGCCATTCCGCCTGAATTTGCCGACAAGGATGAGTACCTCCGCCACCTCACCCTGAAGGGAGCATCTGAACGGTGGGAGACCATCACCCCTGAGATTCAGGCGCGCATCGACTTTGAGCTCTCGGTGATAAAGAACATGGGCTTCCCGGGTTACTTCCTGATAGTGCAGGACTTCCTGAGGGCGGCGCGTGAAATGGGTGTCTGGGTGGGCCCCGGCAGGGGCTCCGCAGCAGGCAGCGCAGTGGCATACTCCCTCCGGATCACTGACATTGACCCCATAAAATACAATCTCCTGTTCGAAAGGTTCCTCAACCCTGACCGTATCTCTATGCCTGACATCGACATCGACTTTGACGAAGACGGCCGGGAAAAGGTACTCCGATATGTGGTTGAAAAATACGGCCATGACAGGGTGGCGCATATAATCACCTTCGGCACCATGGCCGCAAAGATGGCTATCAGGGACGTTGCCCGCGTTCAGAAACTGCCCCTTCCCGAGGCCATCAGGCTGACAAAGCTGGTGCCTGACAGACCCGGAACCACGCTGGCATCGGCATACGAGGAGGTACCGGAACTGCTGAAAGAGAAGGAGTCAAAGGAACCGCTTGTGGCACAGACGCTGAAGTTTGCAGAGGTGCTTGAAGGAAGCATAAGACAGACCGGCGTGCACGCCTGCGGCATCATCATAGGCAAGGACAGCCTGTCTGAGCATATCCCTATCTGCACTGCAAAGGATACTGACCTGTATGTTACGCAGTACGAGGGTAACCATGTGGAGTCAGTCGGGCTGCTGAAGATGGACTTCCTGGGGCTGAAAACCCTCTCCATCATGAAGGATGCCGTGGAGAATATCCGCAAATCAAAGGGTATTGACATTGACCTGTGGGCGCTTGAGCTTGATGACAAGCGTACATACGAGCTATTCAGCAACGGCGAGACCACCGGCGTGTTCCAGTTTGAATCGGTCGGTATGAAACGGTACCTCCGGGAGCTGAAACCGAACCACTTCGGCGACCTCATCGCAATGAACGCCCTCTACCGGCCGGGGCCGATGGATTATATCCCGCAGTATATCAGGCGCAAGCATGGCAGGGAGAAGATCGCCTACGAGGTACCTGCCATGGAGACCTTCCTGAAGGAAACATATGGTATCACGGTGTACCAGGAGCAGGTGATGCTTCTCTCGCAGGAACTCGGAGGCTTCACAAAGGGGCAGGCCGACTCTCTGCGCAAGGCGATGGGGAAAAAGAAGCGCGACCTGATGGACAAGCTGAAGGAACAGTTCATTGAAGGATGCCGCAGAAACGGCTATGACCAGAATACAATTAATAAAATATGGTCTGACTGGGAGTCGTTTGCCGAATACGCGTTCAACAAATCGCACTCAACATGCTATGCCCTCATAGCATACCAGACCGGTTACCTCAAGGCCAATTACCCGGCTGAATTCATGGCAGCCGTACTGAGCCGGAACATCAGTGACATAAAGAAGATCACTGTAATGATGGAGGAGACAAAGCGGATGGGAATTGAAGTGCTCGGACCTGACGTAAATGAGAGTCTCCTGCAGTTCACCGTCAACCGCACCGGCAACATCAGGTTCGGCCTCGGCGCAATCAAGGGTGTGGGTGAAAATGCCGTCCTTCACCTTATTGAGGAACGGGAGAAGAACGGACCTTATAAAGATATATGGGACCTTGCAGAGAGGGTGAATCTCAACACGGTCAACAAGAAGATGCTGGAGGCCATGGTGGTTTCAGGTGGCCTTGACGGGCTTCCGGGTATGACAAGGGCACAGTACTTCGCCGCAGACGGCAAAGGCTCCAGCTTCCTGGAGAGCCTGATCCGTTACGGGAACAACGTAAAAAACATCAGGAACAGCAGCCAGCAGTCGCTCTTCGGCGACGCCGGCGGATTTGAACTTGTCAGGCCGGAACCGGCACCGTGCCCCGACTGGACAAAGCTGGAGAAGCTGAACAAGGAAAAAGAGGTGATAGGCATTTACCTTTCCTCACATCCGCTTGACGACTTCAAACTGGAGATCAATACATTCTGCAATGCCACCCTGGCTGACCTGCAGAATTTATCCGAGTTTGCCAACCGCGAAGTGTGCGTGGCAGGGATAGTTACAGACACCCGCAGCGGTGTGACCAAAAACGGGAAACCGTTCGGGGGATTCACTCTGCAGGATTATACGGATTCTTTCTCATTCCTGCTTTTTGACAAGGACTATGTATCATTCAGCAACTTCTTCAGGAATGACTACCAGCTTCTCGTAAAGGGGAGGGTGCAGGGAAGGCACTTTAACCCTGATGAGCTGGAATTCAAGATCAGGGAGATACACCTGCTCACGGCTGTCAGGGATGACCTGATCAATTCAATCACCATCAAGCTGAAGGCTGAAAGCGTTAATCCTGAGTTTATTAAGAACCTTAAATCAATCATCTCTGAGAATCCCGGGAACAAATCACTCAAATTCCTGTTGATAGACCATGATGACAGGATAACAATCCCGCTATTTTCACGGAGCATCAAGGCCGGTATCACAAACGAACTTATCGGGTGGCTTGATGACAATCCCGAACTCAGCTTTAAAGTAAATTAGGTATCTTTGCGGCAGCAATAAGAAATAGTACAGAAACATATAATACTATGGCACAACACGTTAACGACAGCAATTTTGATGAGATCGTATTAAAGTCAGACAAACCCGTAATTGTGGATTTCTGGGCAGAATGGTGCGGACCCTGCAGGATGATAGCCCCTTACATTGAGCAGATAGCCGAGGCCTACAAGGACAAGGCAGTTGTCGTTAAGTGTGACGTTGACAGCTCACCGGATGTAGCCCGCCGTTTCATGATAAGGAACATTCCGACGGTGCTTTACTTCAAGAACGGCGAGGTGGTTGACAAGCAGGTGGGCGCTGCTGCACGTTCGGCATTTGAAGCCAAACTCACTCCCCTGCTCTGAAACAAGGATGAAGGTATGTGTATTTGCTGCCTCGAGCAGCCGCATTGACCCTGCTTACATAAAGGCTGCAGAGGAGCTCGGGACGGTCTTTGCCCGTGAAGGGGTACATGCAGTGTTTGGCGGCGGAGGCATAGGCCTGATGGGGGTCTTTGCCGATGCGATGATTGCTGGCGGGGGGGCCGTTACCGGAGTCATTCCCGGGTTCATGATGGATGAGGGCTGGGGACACAGCGGTGTGAGTGACATGGTTGTCACACCGGACATGTCAGAGCGGAAAAAAACAATCTTTGCCATGTCTGATGCCGCGGTGGCACTGCCGGGCGGTGTTGGCACTCTGGAGGAACTGACCGAGGTCATCACTCTTAAGCAACTGGGGCAGTTCAACAAGCCGATCATAATTGTGAACGTTGACGGTTTTTATGACCACCTGATAGAGTTCTTCGAGCATATGTACAGGGGCAACTTCATCAGGCTGGAGCATAAGGACATATGGCAAATAGTCACAACTGCCGAGGAGGTCCTGCCGGCCATTCTGAACTACACCGGCTGGCATGCTGACCCGAAGGTGATAGCACGTATCTGAAGAGGCAACAGCCCCTTATCATATTAATCCCGAAATTACCAGTTTTCAGAGGGCCTGGCTACGGCACCCTTGTTCCGATGAACAGGATATCATCAACCTGCGGGAGGTCTTTCATCCATTCCCTGATGGCTTTCTCAAGGCGTCGTTTCTGTTCATCGACGGGCAGCAGATATATTTTTGATAGGAGTGACCTGATATTAATAGTCTTGAACTTCTTCTCATGCTGCCCTCCGAACTGGTCGGCAAAGCCGTCGGTGAATATATATAGCATATCACCCGGCTTTACATCCACCCTGTTGTTTGTAAAGCTCTTCCTCGCCTGGCCGTCAATCATCCCTATCGGGAACCGGTCGCCCTTGTAGATAGTCACCTTGCCGTTACGGACATGATACAGCGGCTGGTAGGCACCGGCATATTCAACGGTGTGCTCAAGTATGTCATAGGAGATGAGTGAGATGTCCATCCCGTCCCTGACGGCCTTTTCGCTTCGCTGCAGCAGTGCATGCACCACCTCGATATTCAGGTGGTCAAGTATATCCGAAGGCCTTGAAATACCGCTTTCCCTGACGATCTTGTTCAGTGAGTTATGGCCAATTATTGACATGAATGCCCCCGGGACACCGTGTCCGGTGCAGTCCACAGCCGCGATGTACTGTTTGAAGCCGCTGTCATGCATCCAGTAGAAGTCGCCGCTGACAATATCCTTGGGCATGAACAGCACAAATGTATCATTGAAGAAGTTCTCAGGCGGCAGCATGGCAGCCTGGATCCTTTCAGCATACCTGATGCTGGCTGTAGTGTCCCTGTTTTTCTCTTCGAGCTCAAGGCTCTTGCTGACCACCTCGGCCGTTCTCTCCTCCACTTTGGCCTCAAGGTGCTCTTTCTCCCTGCGTAGCGTTCTTTCACGGAGACTGATGAACAGGTAGATGCCTCCAACGAGTACTGTAACGCACAGTATGATGAACCATGAGGTCATATAGACGGGTCCCCTGATTGAGAAGGATAGTTTTGCGGGCACCTCGTTCCAGTAGCCGTAGCTGTTTGAGGCCCTGACCATGAAGGTGTACCTTCCCGGGCTGAGTGATGAATATGCGGCCCTGCTCTGGTCAGTGGTTATCCAGTCCTTGTCAGCCCCCTCAAGCATGAACTGGTACCTCACCGCACCGGGATTGACAAGGCATATGCTCAGGAAGTCAAATATTATCCGGTTCTGTGTGTGCATAAGCCTTATACCGTCATGCATGGGAAAGACCTCATAGTTGACGAGCGTTCTCCAGATATGGGTTACCGGCTCTGTGACCACAGGAGGTATCTTCGACGGGGTGAGCTTCATTGCCCCGTTGGAGGTGCCAAACCAGAGATCACCCATATCATCTGCAAAAGATGCATTCGGCCTGGTCTCAATGCCGGTGAACCCGCTCTTCTCAGTGAAGGAGGATATCCTGCCGGTGTTGCTGTCATACCGGTTCAGTCCGAGATTGGTACCTATGAACAGGTTCCCGGATCTGTCAGGCTGAAGCAGGTTTATTGAGTTCATAAGGAGGCCGTCGGTCTCTGTGAGCTTCCTGCTCACCGTGTCATTCCTGAGCCCGTAAAGCCCGTCAATTGTCCCCACCCATATCATCCCGTCAGGAGTCTCCGTGATGGCTGTCGGATGAACATCGGTCCGGAAAGTGACGGCTGTAAATGTATTGCTGCCGGGAGTGTATTTTGTAAGGCCGTTACGTTCCTCGGTCCCGATCCACAGGCAGCCGCGGCTGTCGAAGAAGAGAGCAGTTATGTTGTTTCCCGTCAGGCCGTTGATCTGGGTGTATGTTGTGCTCTTCTTGAACCGTGAATCCCATAGGATGAGTGCACGGTCAGTACCAATCCACAGATTGCCCCGGAGGTCGGTGGCCATGGCTGCTATCCGCAGCGAACTGAGGCTGGCATTGAGGTCAAGGTCATAACGGAAGTTCTTTTCATCAATATCATAGCGGTATACCTCGTCACCGGCGGTGGCAATCCATACATGGCCGTCATCATCAGGCCTGATTATGCTTATCTGCGTTCCTTCAAGGGTAATCGGGAAGCCGCTGAGCTTGATGCGGTCCTCCTCCTTCAGAGCCGGGTTATACATCGAGAGGCCCCTGCTTGTCCCGAACCAGTACTTGCCGGTCCGGTCCTGTGCCAGGGTGAAGACGTCATTTGAGGGGAGGAAATCCGGTGCATTGTATGAAATGAAGTGATCTCCCTTGTAAATGAAGAGGCCGGCATCACGGTCGGCAATCAGGATATTCTTTTCCTTATCCTCAATCATGGAAAGGATATGCAGTGCCGGTAAGCCGTTTGAGCTGTTGAACACCACTGTTCCTTCCGGGGAGAAGACAGTTATTCCTCCCCTGCTCTCCCAGTCTTCCATTGAGGCTACCCAGATGTTACCGCGGTAGTCTTCAAGGATATAGGTGACGAAATTGCCCCACAGGCCGTTGCGGGTATCGAAGAAGCCCATCTCACCTGTATTGCCGTCCTGGCGGTAAAGTCCGCC
>JAKAXP010000081.1 GCA_021816545.1 Bacteroidota bacterium | reverse complement strand
CCCGGAGTGTCAATGACATAACCACCTCCTGCGACAGGGTGCATTTCGGGAAATGTTGTTATGTGCCGGCCCTGTTCGTGGTAGTCTGAAATAGGACCGGTTTTGAGTGAAAGAGAAGGATTGAGCCTGTTGAGCAGTGTGCTTTTCCCCACTCCGGAATTACCGGATACAAGAGTTGTCTTGTTACTCAGGGCTTTTTCAACTTCATCCAGGTTTTCATCCCCGGTTACAGATATCATTATTACCCGGTAGCCGATCTTTTCGTAAACATCCCTGATCTTGCGTGCCTGTTCCATCTCCTCCTCACCGTAAAGGTCGGTCTTGTTTATAAGAATTACAGCCGGTATGCGATAAGCCTCTGCCGTGGCCAGGAACCTGTCGATGAATTCTACCGGTGTTTCCGGCATTTTCACCGTAATGACAAGAAATGCCTGGTCAATGTTGGCCGCTATAATCTGTGACTCACGCGAAAGGTTTGAGGCTTTGCGTATGATGTAATTCCGTCTTGGCGAAAGGGCTGTAATGACTCCCTCGGTGATGTTTATTGTCACCCGGTCACCCACTGCAACGGGATTTGTTGTCCGTACGCCGCTTACCCTGAAACGGCCACGGAGGTGGCAATCGTGAACGTTGCCGTCATCATCCAGCACCCTGTAGCGGCTGCCTGTCGATTTGATCACAATCCCCTGCTTCAATCCCTTCATTTTGCCGCAAAAATAAAAAAGTGATGCCTCGCGTTGCCGGGCATCACTCTTATTATTGTCAGTTTTTCAGATCTTTTCAATATTCGGCTGCCATCAGGAAGAACGGTTTCATCTCAAAGTTGGAGTAGTACGGCCTGAGTCTTTCAGTATTGTAATACTCGGAGACCTTTACAACCTTCTTGGATGAGGTAACCACGTCAATGGGAACATTGTCATAGCGTCCGTTTTTGAGAACCACCACCCTGCCGTGGATTCCCTTCATGATAAGGTCAAGCGCCAGGTTGCCGAATGCCATCGGGACAATTGAGTCCACGGCGTCAGGATCACCGCCTCTGACCATATATCCAAGCTTCTGGTTGATAATATTGATTGTTTTACCGTTGTTAAATTTGGCTGTGTGTTCCTTTATCTCTGCAGAAACCATGTCACCAATACCGCCAAGCTTTGCATGCCCGTAAGCATCTTTCTCACTGTCCTGGAAGACCATTTCGCCACCCTTGTACATTGCCCCCTCCGATACAAGAACTATTGAATAATGGCTCGGGTTCGAGTTGCGGTCCTCAACCAGAAGCCTGGTCAGCTGCTCTATGTCAAACTTGTATTCGGGAATAACGCACCTGTTTGCTGCGCCAGCCATGGTAGGAAGCATTGCTGTAAACCCGGCGTACCTTCCGAACACCTCAAGTACCATTATCCTTTCATGTGATCCGGCTGAGGTACGAAGCGTGTTGGTCATCTGTATTGTGCGCGTCACACAGGTACTGAACCCGATGCAGTAGTCGGTACCGGGGACATCGTTGTCCATCGTTTTGGGGATAGCCACCACCTTGACTCCCTGCTTGTAAAGGTGCACTCCGTAGCTGAGGGTGTCATCACCGCCTATAGGTATCAGGAAATCAATCCCCAGCCATTCGAGGTTCTTCAGTACCTCGGGAGTAAGGTCATTAATCTCATCCTTGTATATATCCTTAAGATGATCGGGGACGTAATTCTTTGCAACATGGCTTGGCCTGGTGCGTGAGGTGTGAAGGTAGGTACCTCCCGTTCTTCCTGCCCTGTTTACAATGTCATCGGTGAGAATCTGGAAACAGTTGCTGTTGTCGGCTTTGGGATCCCTGATAATCTCCAGGATTCCGGCCCAGCCCCTGCGAAGCCCGATAACCTTGTACCCTTCCCTGTTGGCCCTGATTGTAACGGCCCTGATTGCCGGGTTAAGCCCCGGAACATCGCCGCCGCCTGTCAGGATCCCAATCACTCCTTTGATTTTCTTCTGGTTTGCCATTTTCAATGCTGTGTTTGATACTACCTTAATGCAGGCGGTAAAAGTAGAATATTTCAAAATCATATCAAAAAGGTAATCTGCGGCTACTTTATTTTTTTAATATTTTTGACAAAAAAGTAAATGAATAAAACAGATAAGGCACTCTGGCTGTTCCGCGAAGGTTACAGTTGTTCACAGGCAGTGCTGATGGCATGCGCCGGTGAGAGTGGTGAGGCAGCCAGGGCAGCAGCGGCATTCGGCGGAGGAATGGGAAGACTGCAGAAGACCTGCGGGGCGGCAACAGGTGCTTACATATGGTTCGGCCTGGCTTACGGAGCCCCCGGACTGCCGTCCGAAAATGACAAGATCAGTGTATACGGCAGGGTGAAGGAATTCAACAGGATATTCATTGAAAGAAACGGAACCGACCAGTGTTCTGAGCTTCTTGGAGAAAACCTCAACACTCCTGACGGAAAGGAGAACATTGCCCGGAAGGGACTCACCACGAAGGTGTGTGAGAAATGTATACGCGATGCAATTGAAATCATCGGAACACTTGAATAGGTTATGCACAGGGTGGTAATTACCGGCGGAAGCGGACTGATAGGCTCATACCTGAGCACCATCCTTGCTGCAGAAGGATGGCAGGTGATCCACCTGACCCGCGGAGACACGGGAAAAGGAAAATACCCTTCGTTCAGATGGGACCCTGACAACGGGTACTGTGACAGCGAAGCCTTCAGGGAAGGAGATGCAGTAATCCACCTTGCTGCGTCCAACATAGGTGAAGGAAGATGGACTGCGGCCCGCAAACGGGAGATAAGGAACAGCCGGACAGTTAGCGGAGAGCTCCTTCACAAGGTCACCGTTGGTGCGGGAAAAGTGCCATCTGTTTTCATAACAGCCTCAGGTGTAAATTATTACGGCTCCCAAAAATCAGAAAGAATATTTACCGAGGCGGATACGCCGTCCACGGACTTCCTGGGTGAGACATGCAGGCTGTGGGAAACTGCTGCCGACCCCTTTTCCGAAGCCGGAGTCAGGGTTGTAAAACTGAGAACCGCTGTGGTGCTTGCACACACCGGATCAGCACTGAACAGGATGACAGCACCTGCCAGGGCAGGTCTGATTGTGAGGCTGGCTCCGGGTGATCAGTATTTTCCATGGATACACATTGCCGACCTCTGCAGCATCTATCATAAGGTCCTTACTGACAGCTCAATGTCAGGGCCGTTCAACGCTGCCGCCCCCCATCACATAACGCATGACCAGCTGATGAGCGAGGTGGCGAGGCTGAAAAACCTGCCGGTATTCCTGCCTCACGTGCCGGCATGGCTGCTCAGTGTCGTTCTGGGTGAAATGGCCGTGATAGTTACAGAAGGTTGCAAAATATCATCAGACCGACTGTCAGCTACCGGCTTCCGGTTCAGGTACCCTGATATATCATCCGCCCTGAGAGCCTGCCTGTGAAATTAACATAACAATGGGGTCCGAACCTTTGGATCAGACAGTCAGCCTGAAGCTGATCTTTTGCTGCCTGCCATCAGATCCCTCCTATCTGCATCTCGGCAATCCTGAAGGTGGGAGCCGCAAATGAACGGTCCATATCAATGTCATTGCCCATCATGTCAATACCATTGAGGATCGCTTCGCCGCTGCCGGCGATTGTCAGTCCGTCAACCGGATAAAGAATCTCTCCCTTCTCAATCCAGAATCCTGACGCTCCACCGCTGAAATTACCGCTTACAGCGTCAATCCCGTAACCGGTGACCCCGTTGAGGAGTAATCCTTTTTCGGTGGCTGCAATTATTTCCGGTCTTGTGTGCGAACCTTTCTCAAGAGAGAGGTGATGCGTGCCAATTCCGGGCAGCGAGGTGTATCCGTTTCTTGCAGCGTTGCCGGTGCTGACAGTCCCTGCCCTTCGTGCTGCTATTGTGTTGTATAGGAATCCGTTAACCACCCCTTTATCAACCAAAACCCTCTTCTGGGTTGGGACACCCTCCCCGTCAAACGGGGATGCACCCAGGGAACGTTCACGGGTTCCGTCATCAATTATTGTCAGCAGCGGAGAGGCAAACTGTTTGCCCATGTAGCTGGCAAGGAAACTTGCCCCCTGAAGCACCCGCTCGCCGTTTAGGGCTGCAATTACACCGCGAAGAAGCGAGCCTGCCACGTCAGGATCAAATATTACGGCAGCCTTCTGCGTTTTGACCATCTTTGGGTCAAGCATCTCATAAGCCTTGCGGGCAGCTTTGGCAGCAATCTGGTCTGCCGGTGTGAGATCACTGAAGAAACGGCGCGAGCTGTATTCCCCGCCGGTCTTCTTCTGGTCTCCCTTCTCCGCCACCACACTCACCCCGAGTGAGCAGCCGGAAGACTTAAAGCTCCTTGACGGACCGTGAGAACTGGCAATGAAAACCTCCGAAATGCTCTCCCCGTATGATGACCCGGAGCTCTTTGTGATTCTTACATCACTCATCGTCATTTTTTCAAGCTCAAGGGCCATGGCAATCTTCCTGTCAAGTGCCACCCCTTCAATATCAGGATCAAACAGACCATCAACGGTAGTCACCCCTGCGAGCTCAGGGAGAATATTGTTCTCATCGGGCGTTGTCAGCCTTGCAAACTTAACAGCCATGGATACAGTGTCTTCCAGCGCCTTCATGTCAAGGCTGTTGCTGTAGCTGAAGCCCAGTGAGCCTCCTGCTATTACCCTGATTCCAACACCTGCGGAATCAGCTTCCTCTATTGTTTCGATTTCGCCGTTAAGGATGTTTACCGTCAGGTTGCGGTCGGCAGAAATGTATATTTCAGCAGCATCAGCCCCGGCTTTAAGGGCTTTTGCCACAAGTTTTTCAGCAAGTGATATATAATTCATGTCATTGATTGTTAATTGTTCACACTAGGCTTTGCTGCCGCCGACGTTAATTCCCCTGATCCTTACGGTGGGCTGTCCGGCCGTCACCTCGGCACTCTGTCCCTTGCCGCATATACCCGGTCCGAAGGCAAGGTCATTGCCAACTGCATCAATGTTTGAAATCACATCCATGCATGATCCTATCAGTGTCGCTCCCCTGACCGGGACGGTCTTCTTCCCGTTTTCTATCAGGTAAGCCTCACGGCATGTGAAGTTGAACATGCCTGTTACAGGATTCACGCTTCCGCCGCTGAGGCTCTGAACATAAATGCCTTTTTTGGTTGAGGCGAGTATTTCTGCCGGGTCATCCTTGCCCTGGGCGATGAATGTATTTGTCATTCTCGGTATGGGTATATACCTGAAGCTCTCGCGACGTCCGTTGCCGGTACGCTTCATTCCAAGCTGCCTGGCGCTGAGGATGTCATTCATGTATCCGTTCAGTACTCCGTTCTCAATCAGCACGTTGTGCTGTGCAGGCGTACCTTCGTCGTCATAATTGACTGTTCCCCTGTAGTTTGGCAGAGTGCCGTCGTCGATCATTGTGAAGCAGTCGCTTGCAACCTTCTGCCCCACCTTGCCGGTAAATGCGCCTATCCCCTTTGCAATGTTGTCTGCTTCAAGCGGATGACCTACTGCTTCGTGCACCAGCACGCCGCCCCAGCCGTTCTGCATCACCACATCCATTATTCCGGCCGGAGCCTCTTCGGCAGAGAGCATTGCAACGGCCTCGCGGGCGGCATTCTGTGCCACCTCTTCGGGTGTCACCTGTGAAAACATCTCGAACCCGCTGTGCAGGCTGAGACGTTCACGGGCCATATGGCGTGCTTTCCCGTCAGATGACATTGCCTGTACTATGAAGAACAGCATTGGCAGCTCATCACGGAGGTAAAGGCCTTCGCTGTTGGCTATGACCCGGCCCCGGACTTCGTCATAATAATCAACCATTGCCATTTTTATCCTGGGATCATACGACAGGGCTGCCTGGTCTGCTCTTTTGATGATTTCAATGCGCTGTTCATCTGCAATCTGTTCAAGCGGCATCTGTACGGTAACAAACGATTTATAATCTGTATCCGTCAGGCTGACAACAGTACCGGCACCGCCGCCGGAAGCAACATAAGCAGCCACCTCGGCAGCACGCATAAGCCTCTCCTCATCAACAATATCGGTGTATGCATAGCCTGTCTTGTTGCCGCTGATGACCCTTACGCCGGCACCCTGGCTGATGCCGTAGAGCCCGCTGCGGAACTTTGACTCCTCCATTACTATCTGCTTTGAGATGCGGTTCTCAATGTAGACTTCCGAGAAGTCGCCCCCTTTCTCAAGAGCCTTTTTGAGTACACGGGATAACATATCCCTGTCAGTGTCAAGCACGGTTCCGGATGAAGATGCACCGCCGCTGCAGGATGTGAGCTGCGACAAGAGGGCTGGTGTCACCGCAACGGCCAGACCGCCCTTCATGGTCATCCCCAGGAACCGTCTGCGCGGGATGTCGCGAACGGAAAACTGATTCAATCTCATAACTGTTCCTCCAAAGAATATGAATTTTTGTTTAACGGATTATCTGACAATAAACTCCTTCTCCGGCAGGATTCCGGCTCTCGTTGTCACCACGGTGGCGGTGCCTTTAAGTTCGGCGCCGCCGTAAACCCGGATGATGAAATGGGCTTCGGCCACCGCACCGCCAGGGGTGTAACCGACGGTGGCGGAGATATAATCAGGCCTGCGATTTTCCTCGTCATACATCATCATCTGGTTTCCCCGCCTGGGAGCCGGCGGCGCCGGTTCGATCATGCGGTACCGGGGACTATCCTGGCCTTCATTTTCAATATTTATTCTCACCTCATCGGGCCTGACAATCTTGACCAGATGGGCCTGGCTAAGTGCAGTGGGAAGTTTGCCTGCATTGCGGAACCTGATTGTCAGGTCATAATCAGTTGAATCGCCACGGTGTTTTTTTACCCTCTTTACAGTGTAGTCTTCCCACTCAAGCCTCGGGAGGTGGCTGATCAGCTCCATGTTGAAAAGCGCCTGGTTTGCGGCCCATTTCTCCAGGTGGGCGGGCGGTGGATTCTGACTGAAGAACTTTGGGTGGAAGCCGCCGGCCTCAACGCTGTCATGAAGGGGATGATTTACCGGTTTCCACTCTATGAAGCCTTCTCCGCCGTTTGCCTCCTCGTCCCAGGCCAGCATGTCAAGCTGGTCCTTGTCGCCGTCACCGTCATAATCCTTGGGCCTGCCGCCGTTCCAGAGCTCATCGCCATACCATATTGCACCGTAGTACCAGTACCCGAAATCCGGACCGTGGCCGAAGAGAGGCTCTCCGCCGCCATAGTCATTGTAAACATCCCCGGCTCTTTCATAGCCTGTGATACTGCTGGCAAGAGCATCAAAATACCTGTACCACTTCAGGTCCTCAGGGTACATTCTTTCCTCGGAGGGTGATGTAGAGGGAGGACGGAGATGCATGGGGACGGTTGTGTCCATTGAGTTTACAACATAAATGTTCGGGTGGGTCATCAGGAATGTGAAGACGGCTCTTGTCTCAGTTTCGCTGAGCGGATATGCTCCTGCACCCCGCTGGGTGAATCCGCGCCCTGTCAGCTCCTGCTCAGGTCTCCAGTTTTCAGGGTAGTTGCGATGCAGGTCAAGCCCACCTATTCCATCTTCGTTTATACGTCCGTCACCGTCGTTGTCAATTCCCTCGGCCGAGGTGGCATAAATGCCTTCACCGCGGGGTACTCTCTTCATGATTCTTCCTGACGGATCTCCAGGGTCCGGTATCAGCGTTCCGTTCTTCCTGTCAGGCCAGCGCAGTGTCAGTATAATGCCGTCACCATCAAGGTCCTCCGGGGGATCCTCGTCAAGGAGGCCGTCGGAGTCATTGTCATCGGGACGTACAGTGCTGCGGTTGCTCTGAGCTGTGTTCAGGTACAGTTCCTGACCATCCGGATTATTTACCGGCTTCAGGTAGACCGTAAAGTGATCGAGCAGGTCAGTGACCGACGAATCCTTTCCATACCCTTCTATCAGATGCTTTGCCAGCCAGAGAACAGACTCTGCACTGGTTATCTCACCGCTGTGCCTGTTGCCTTCAAAGAAAGCAGCAGGCTTTTCGGTGTCTGAACCGTTTTTGGAGCTGGTGAGAGTCATCTGCATTACCGGACGCCCCTCATAGCTTCGGCCCACCTCATAGAGGGAGACTATTTCCGGGCGCTCCTCTGCCCATTTTTTCATCCAGTGGCAGATGACGGTGTAGCTATGGTAACGGTCGAAGGAGAGGGTATCGCCCGGGGTATATTCTACACCCGGATGATGCACCCGCGGGAAGAAACTGACGCCGTGCCGGGGTCCGGAAACGGTGTAGACTGATGAATCCGTTTCTGCCGGTTTCTGGGCCTCCAGGGAGAGTGTGATGCCGGCAATAAGGACAAGAACAAGCGTTCCGGTGAATCTTTTCATGGCGGAAATCTAAATTAAGAAAAAACGCAATTAAGATAATGATTCCGGGGCAATGATCAGCCACGCCTTGAAATCACTTCCAGTTTGTTCATGTCAGAGATTTCTATGGTGCGGCCGTTGGCCCTTATAATGCCGTCACGCCTGAATTCCGAAAAGGTGCGTATCACGTTGGCGGAACTCATGCTGATTAGATCTGCTATCTCCTTCCTGGAGACAGGCAGGTCAAATATCCTTGAATGATAGATCTCGTTTGAAAAATAGAGCAGAACAAATGCTGTTCGCCCTGCCAGGTTCCTCTTTCTGATCTCCAGCCCCAGGGAAATGATGTCTTCTGCAGTCTTGGAGAGGGCAGATATAAGGTTAAGGGCAAACTTCCCGTTACTGAGAATCAGCTCTTTGACAAGATTGATTGGAATGCAGCAAACAACAGAATCCTCAAGTGCCGAGAGGGAGTACCTGTACTTTTCCTCATGGAAGATATTCGTGTTGCTGACGAACTCAAAGGGCCTGGTGATTGTAATTATCTGTTCATCACCGTCAGATGTTGCCCTGTAAAGCTTGACAAGCCCTGTCTTCAGGTATTTGAAATCACTTATGGGATCTCCCTCATTGTGTATTATCTCTCCCTTGGCGTATGAGATCTCTTCCTTTGCGTCACAGATATGCTCGACATCCTCCACGTCCAGGTTGGTAAAAACCAGGTTCCTGAGCTCACAGGAGAGACAGTTGCATTTTTTTTTCGGAGTATTAGCTACCGCTGCCATGTATTCGTACAAAATTAGAACAATCCGTGACAATATTCGTTCACCTTTCATAT
>JAKAXP010000080.1 GCA_021816545.1 Bacteroidota bacterium | reverse complement strand
TCTTCGTATTATTTATTTCAATCAAGTCGCAATCATAAAAAACACCAGGAGTATTGTAATGATTAGGATCTATTATATAAAATTCAAATGTTTCACCAACTGAAAGGACATCTTCAAAGCAACTTCTGTTAGTATATTCATAAATCCCTTCTGGAAGAATGGTTGACCCAGTAAGGAGGCATTTTCCTACAGTATTCTTTATATTCAATGCCTGTACAATGCTATTCGTTGAATGATTGATAACCATTATTTTGCGATGACAATTTTCCCCTTCCCGATCACAGGTAACTGAAACGAGAATTATAGAAGTTAAGATTAAAATAAAGTTTCTCATGATGCGATTTAATTATTGTAATTGTATGAATTATACCATCCATATAAAGCTGCGCCTATCGGTCCTCCATAAAGCCAGCTCATATAATCACCAAGAGTAGCTCTTACTTTTAGATTATTTAAGAGCTGTAAATCATAAGAATTATTATAGTCTATATAAACACCTTGCCCAGTTTTGTAAACATCTAGAGGATTTTTTACAAAATTCCATCCTAAATTATCACTCAAATAGGTATCATTCTGGAATCCAGTTACATTTTTATTAAAATATAGAAAGGCTCTTCTATTAGCATCTTGTTCTACTGGATGGTAATTATGGCTTGGGTAATTTAATTTATATTTTCCATGTTCACTTCCAGCACTTGGTATCCCAACTCTTGGATAATAGGCCCAGCCCATGCTTTGGCTTTGAATATAGTGTCCATATTCATGTTGAAAAAGACTATTATTCGGATCAGCTTGTAGCTCACTCCCTCCAACAATATAACTTCCCTGTGTTATCGCTGCCCCATCCCAACTATTTTGTGTGGAAACAACTGTTGCTCCATATTTATACTTAACAGATTCAACGCCACCTTTAAGGCCTAATGTATTACAAGCCTGTGCAGTACCCCAGCCACCAATAGTTTGTGGTAATTGCCATGTAAACCTTGAGATGGTCTCCCATACCCGGCCCAAAAACCCTTTATTAGGATCACTCGCAAATAATCCACCCCATATTTTAATATCGTTTGCAGCTCTTTTATTGGCTTCTTTCCACCCACCACTAAAAAGTCCTATAAGCCAGGAATCAATTATAAAAAACTCACCACTCGGATCCGTATACTTCAGTGGGTTATTGAGGCAATATGAATACCTGTTGAATGCCTGAGACAGGTCGGGGGCCTGGACAAAGTTGTCCGGGCTCAGGAACCTTGCGATCAACGGATCATAAAGCCGGCCGTTCATGTTTATCAGGTCAAACCACAGCAGGTGCTCATGCCCGGTAAAGCCTCTGCCGTCAAATACTGCCTTGTCCATGGCATCAAGGGTGTAACTCCAGTCATTTGCACTTCGCCTTCTTCCCCATGCATCATAACTATATTCAGCCTCAAGAGTATTGTCTGATCTGACGACATGGGTAACGCTTCCAAGATGATCACGCAGCAGGTAGAAATATGAGGTGGCTCCTCCCTGGGTTACTGCTACTACTGGCGCAGAGTAAGCATTGCCGCCCAGATAGGTATATTCTTTGGTTACCCCTCCTGCAGTCTCTTTCATGTAGTCACTGCCTGCATACCATCGTGTAAGTATTATGCTTCCTCCCTGGGTGACAGTCATTTTAGCACGTTGATGATCTGAATTATATAACCATGATGCTGAATATACTCCCTGGGTTATCTGGCTGATCTGCTCATAAGAAGTGTAGGATGGCACCTGGTCTGCCGGGGGAATTACTCCGGTAGAAGAGAGCAGTCCTGTAAGGGCATATGGACTGGCGCCTTCACCATAATCAAATTCTGTAGTGCCTATGTCTGATTTGGTAATCAGGTTACCGTTATCTGAATATGTCATGGAAAGACTTTGCGGACCAGTGACTGTTGTCAGCCGGTAGAGATCATCATACCCAAAACTTTCGGTCAGACTTTGCCGGTAGTTTTGCCTTGATGTCAGGGTTCCTGTTACCTGGTCAAACACATACCGGTAATCCTTGAGCTGGCCGGCCGAGGAGGAGTTCGGGAATCCGTAAGCATCAAAACCAAAGGTGGCATTAAGGGAAGAGCCATATACAGACGATGTAACCTGCTGTCTCGCGTTCATCGCGGATATGGAGTATCTTACTGCTCCTCCGGCAGAGATTGATGCAAGATACCCGTTGCTGTTATAGTTCAATGTTTCCACTATTCCTGACGGGTGAGTCCGGGTATTCAGCCTACCGTAAGAATCATAAGTAAAGGTAGTTGAAAAGTTTGAACCGGAAATAATCTCGGCTGCAGTATTTATTCGGCCATAGTTGTCATAAGTAAATGACCGGACAACACTGCCCGGGGAGGATATCCCTGTAAGCTGTTTGTTGCCATTATAGGAATAAGTTGTGGTTCCTTCCGGACTGATTATAGTATTCAGCCGGCCATCATTATGATAACTGAAAGTGGTTGTCTGTCCCCGGGCATTTGTCTGAGTAAGGATTTGTCCTCTGGCATTATAGGTGTAGGTTATTGTGCCGGCGCTCGGGTCAGTAAGTTGAGTCTGATTACGGGCAGCATCTGAGTACTGCATTAAAGTTACTATAGCTCCGGGTGCTGTAATGTTTTTTACTTTACCATCGGGATAATAAGCATAGGCTAAACTGCCGCCATCATCCTCAGCCGCTGCCATAGTGCCATCCGGGTTATAGGTTTTACTGTAAACCTTACCGGCTGTTGTCTCGGTTATAGTTGCTCCGGAGTATGAATATACAGTATTTCTGCCGCCATTTCGTGTGATTCCGTTTACCCTGCCATAATTATCATAGGCATAGGTCTCAGTCCAGACAGGTGAACCTCCGGCGAAGTACGGATCAGATATCCTGTAAAGTTCTCCCTTGGTATTATATTCATTATCAATCAGAATCATTGTCCCATTGAATCCTTTTTTGCATTCACGTAAAGGCCTTCCGGACTTATCGTACCAGACAGAGGAGACTGATCCGTCATTTGCGGTTTGAGAAATACCATAGACAGCTAATGAAGGTTTGTAATTCCCGTCCCAATAATAATTGGTTGTTACCTGCCTGCCTGATGAGCTTGTTGTGATTGATACCCTGTCAGAAGCGTCATACTGGTATGACAGTGTATTATTCAGATAATCAACCTCAGACTGAGGGCGTCCGTAATTATCGTAACTATAAGTATAGACATGTCCCTGCCTGTCAGTTTTTGTCAGCAACTTATCCCCGTTTGGTGTATATGAATAACCTGCCTGGCTGGAACCTATGCTGGCGCCGGTAGTATAAACATCTGTTACATTTCCAAGGCCGTCATAGTCATAGTTGTCATTATATTCAAGCGAACTACCCTCATAGTAATAGACATAGCCTGGTTTGATTAAACTATTAGCATCATAAGTATATCTGACTGTCTTGACTACAGAGGACTCTCCGCTTTTTGCAAATGTGACAGTTGAAGAGCCAATTCTGCCGATAAGCCAATCGGATGTGTTTATCCAACCGGAATAGTTATTTATTGTCGTTTCAGTTACCCCATTGCCGTAGTCTTTCACAATTTGTCCCGTGTTTCCATAATCATCAACAGCTGACACAGTAACAGTTATTGAATGCCCTGTGAGATTGTTTGATTGTGTTGTTGACTGTGTGTAAGGGTAAATACGTTTTGCAGTAATATCCAATACCTTTTCTGTCCAGGTATTACTGGTTTGTTCCACGGTTCCAGTGGACAATTTTTTGGTGATCGTATTAACCTGGGGATAAAAATAGGTGCCATTATATCCTGTTTGTGTTTCCGTGATTATTCCTGATGCGTTATCGGTTATTGTAGTCTTGGCAAATCCGAGAAAGCCTTTTCCCATCCTGTGAATCTTTGCACCTTCATAACTATATGTTGTTGTGTTTGTACTGCCAATTCCGTTATCACTTATTACCTGCGAGACAAGTTGTGAAGCTGTTGAGAAGTCACTCACAGGGAATACAGCACCGGTGCCTCTGGTATAAACATTAGCATCTGACATTGGCAGATATTGAATACTTGTTTTTGAGCCAAAGCCGTCAATTACATTGTTTACCAAATGGTTTGGAGTGCCTGTTGCAAATGAAAACGATTTGGAAGTATTAACACATTTGTAGAAAAACTGACAGCGTCCATCACCTTTATAGTCCTCAAAATGAAAGAACACCGTGCCATAATATTCTTCCCATGTAATGTATTGAGGGTACGTAGAAAAATAGCCTGTAAGGAAGTTGACTGATGAAATATGCTCTTGGGGACTAAAATCACTTCCATTACTAAGACAAACATTGATTCTATTATTTGGGTTCGATGTATTTTGTCCTTTGCCAACAAATATTACATCTGATCGTCCATCAGCATTCATGTCACGGGCAAATACCCTGTTGTTTTGGTAGTTAATATCGAAACTATCAAAACATTGAAGTTCCTGTTCATAGAATCCTTCACTGGTTAAATGCAACATCGACCAATCAGGCAGACTGGGTGAATCTTTTTTTATGATATCGATGTTCCCGTCTCCGTTATAATCACCAAACAATAAAAAATCATCATTTAGGATATTTATACCGGCATAGGTTTCGATTAGAATCTGATTTGTGCCTTTAAACTCGTAAACCTTATATCCATTGTCAGATAATACCAACAGGTCTGAGCAACCATCACCGTTAAAATCAAGAATACGGTTATGCATTCCTGTATCCTCTATATAGAATTTTCCAAATGATGGAATAGAGGCGCTGTAAATTGATGATCCTGAGTAAGTATACAAGTACCAGTTATTATTCTCATTATGGAAGAAAAATTCAAGCTTGCCGTCTCCATTATAATCTACAATGTTAAGATTGCTGCTATTATAACAAATATAATAGGAAGTACTGCGTGTGAAACCAGAGCCGGATGATGCATAGAAATAATAGAATTTTTTATCTGGATACAGTGTCTCCGGGTGCTTTTCCTGCATCATGAGGTCAGAGAGGCCGTCACCGTTGAAGTCTCCTGTCAGGAATGTCTCAAAATAAGTGTTCAGGTCACCCTGGGTGGTATAGACCATATTTCCACTTGAATTGGCCAGAAATAGTTTCCATTTATCATTTGAAGTATAAGATGATTTTACAGGCACTGTGACAAAATCTACCCGTCCGTCGCCGTTAAAGTCTCCATGATAGTATCTTTCATTATCGGAATTTGTGTAGTGAGTTGTTTCACTGAATTGATTAGTCTGTGATGACCAGGTAAAAACAACAGGATTCAAAGCTGCATCCTGACTGCTGTACTCTGTTACTTTAATCAGCTGTGAGTGGGAATCCAGGGTATATGTTAAATTGTATTTCTTAAAACTTTGTCCGTTGTACTTCACCTCAATATTATCAAGCAATATATCGCGTATAAATTCCTTACCTCCGTAGTAATAAGAGTTAACATCACTCCTGAACTTATAATTGAACTGCATAGATGCAAAAGGAGCCTGAGAGACAGAGGAGTTCCCGGTGTATAGTATTGATCCTATAGGGCGTTCATCATCTGATACGATATAGTTAAAGACAATGTAGTTATTGTATCTGTCACTGATTTTGTTGATTCTCCACGATAAAATGGAGCCTTCGTTATTTCTTATCCGTGATCCTTCATCGTTTCCAAATTCGAGGATTAAGCCTGATTTAGTATATACCCGGAACCACTCCGGCCCGGTTCCCGTGGTTCCGTAGGCAATAATTTTCGAGAAGGTCTCAATTTCTGTCCGATATTCACTACCGGAGGCGCCGTATGTTCCGCTGGTTACTATCATTCTATTCCCGTCCAGAGCATATCTGTCAGATATTGTTCCTCTTACGGGATCTGAGATGCCATCATGATAAAGGGTCCTGTTAACTCGTGCAATAGCAGAAAGACCTCCTGTTGACCAACCTGTTCCCAATAGGCCATCTGAAAAATTACTTATATAAGTAAGCGTAATAGCGGGCTGAAGGCCGTTAGTACCGGTTGGTACGTCTATCGGTATCTGGTATCCTGCAGAACCAGAGGCCAGAAGTGTCCCAGGAGTACTTCCCACAGCCAGGCCTGTATTAATCGTATACGCTCCGGGGTCAATTGGATTAGAATAAGTAATATTACCTGAGATAAGCTGGCTGACGATCTCAGCGAGCATCGTTCCCGCTGCGGGAGTATAAGAATAATTTGGAGCAAATGTTATGCTGTTAATTGCCTGGTGCAGTTGTACCCCGGACTCTGGAGAATTCAGCACAAGGTCGTATGGTTGAGCTAAGGTCGTCAGAAAGACAACACTGCATGCAAACAGAAGATATATTCGTTTCATGGGTTATCAGTTTTGGTCCTATTTCGACATCACAGCACAATTACTTATTCTTTAAGAATTTTCCATTCAGCTGAAGTGCCATCAAAAATGATTCTCATGAAATAAACTCCGGGAGAATACCCGGAAAGATTAATCTCACCTTCACTTCCTTCAAGCTGCATTTCAGCGATAACCTGACCTCCTGTGTTAAAAATAATCACACGGGTTGTTTCAGTTCCAACTTCAGACATGCTGATTCTTACTATGCCTTTGGTAGGATTTGGGAAAATTTTAATGGTATGGCCAGATATCTCCTTGCTCAGGACCTGCTCCTTAAAGTCCTTCGGGTCAGAAGTCAGTGTTCCGCCAGATTTAAGTTGCACTATTTCAGACTCACGTAAGATTCTGTTGCCGCTCTGATCATAAAAGAAGCTATAGCTCCTTAATGTATCCGGCGGGGAAGCAAGCCCCCTGACGCAGGCAACCAATGTCAGGAATAATATGGCAATATGTTGTTTCATCACCCTAAATTTTAAGGTTACCTTGATTCAAGCATTTCAATTCTTTTCCTGAGGGCCTCCAGCTCTTTCCGCTGTTCCTGGATTGCCTGAATCATGACAGGAATAAGTCCGATATAATCAATACCAAGATTTCCGTCTTGTAAGGTGTAAACCAGGTCCGGGAAGACGTCCTGTAATTCCTGGGCAACGAAACCATACTTCCTCTTTGTGAATACCTCACTATCAGGGTCATATAAATATCTGACACTGGAGCTGTCTGCTGACGCAATTTCTTGCTGCCGGAGGTAATATGTAGATGGCTTTAAGAGATTAATTCTGTCATAGGCTTCCGATGCATTTAATAATACTATTTTTTCTTTAAACTTCTGGTCGGAGCTGCGCACAGTAAGGGTATTAGTGGACATTAATCCGGTTATGTATACATCTCCGTTGAAATATCCCGCATATTTACCCGATATCGCTACATCCCCGGTGGTTGTGCCAAAGACTGCAGTTCCGTTATTTGATCCATATAAATACCCATATACTCCGTAATTATATCCACCTGCTACATTGCCGGCAAGGCCATATACTCCGTATGCACGGCCAGATGAAATTGTGGAAGCGCTCCAGACTCCTCCCCGAACACCATAGAGGAAGTTGCCTGACCCCGTTTCTGCCTGACCTACAATTCCATAAATGTGATTTGAGCTACCTGTACCGGTAGCTATTACGGTCTTTTGAGTACTACCTGAACTTGACCTGTTCCCGGAGTACAGAAAAACATCACATGAAGAATCCCCCGGCCCGTTGTAAACAAACTTTGAAGCAGGGGTACTTGTGGTATACTTAATCCCAACGTTGCCGTTATCAAAAACCTTGATCTGGCCATTCAGTCCTGTTGTAGAGCCTATAATCAGGACTAAGACAATTGCTGAAACAAGTTTCGCGTTAGTTTCCATAGTAGCTTCATATTTTGTTAAGGAATCCTTTTACCGTACATGTCACAAGTACCTCATTTGTGACACGAAAAATCAAATTATTTTTAAACTATTTGATAAAAATGTTGATTTAATGTTCCTGGACAAGAGCAGGCACGGGGAAGCTTAAATAAAATGATGTAATTGGGAATTTTAATATTATTCCCTTGTTTTCAATCAGCGTAATTCAGTCTGGTTACTTTTTGTTGTTGATAATGAGTGCGCCTATGACGCCGGGGACCCACCCGCAGAGGGTGAGGAGGAATATAATGAGGAATGATCCGCACCCCTTATCAACCACTGCCAGGGGAGGAAAAAAGATGCAGACAAGAACGCGCCAGATACTCATTATAAATTGTTATTTGCGAATATAAAATTAAGAAATATTTCACTACTGCCTTCTCTGTAAGCCGGCTCCTTCTCCTCCAACTGGCGGATCGGCCCTCTCTTGCCTATTGCCTGAGCAGATGATCAGCGGCCTGGAGTATCTTCAGCTTCAGGTCTGCCGGGTAACCAGGGTGATCGTCGAGGAATTTCTCCACCGTTGCCAGGGCTTCGGGGGAACGGTGGCCTGCAAGGGTGGCGGAAATCCAGCTTCCCGGGAAAAAGATGTCACCTGTAGCCTTGATTTCTTCTAGCATTTCCAGGGAGGGCAGAATATATTTTTCTGATCTCTCTGCAACCAGTGGGTGATGCAGGTATCCCAGTGCCTCAAGGACCCATGGCTCACGTTCACGGTTGGCGGGATCGCGAAGACTTTCAAAGAAGGCATCACGGACTGAGTCATCATCAGATACCGCCGGAATCACAAAATCAAACCGCTCCAGCCTCTCTTTGCCGGAAATACGTTCGCGCTGCTTTGCGAGAATGCCGTCGGCGTCAGGGAATCCCTTCAGCGCCAGGGTCAGCGCCAGTGTGCATAGCTCATCCTCACTCAATTTGACTGTGGCCGCCAGCGAGCTGCCCGGACCTGTCCGGCCCGGAAGCTCCCCGGTTTTCCAGAGTGTTGCCAGGTAATCCATCCCCTTCGGTGTGATTGTTAGGTTCCTAAGCGTGCTAAACCATGCACGTTTTTCGGCCGGGCTTTCTGCTGATGCTATTTTCCCTCTCAGCATTGCCTCAGCAGCGGGCGCACATGAATCCCTTTCCTCCGGGCTCAGATAGTCCCACCATACTGAAGCAAACCTGCCTGAAAGATAGTTGCGCAGTTGTAGGTCCGGGATGACTTGCAGGTCCCTGAATGCAGTCTCATAAAAATCAGCCGGACCGATTGCTCCGTTGACGAGGTTTTCATACAGGTTGATCCAGAGGATCCCCTTCAGAAGAGGATCATGCATTTCCGGGAGACTGGCAAGAAGATATTCAGCGCTGAGGCTGTCGAACAGGAAAGTGCCGTAAGCTCTTCCCGATCGGA
>JAKAXP010000079.1 GCA_021816545.1 Bacteroidota bacterium | reverse complement strand
ACGGATTTGCATATACATGACAGGCTCATTGAGGAGTGCCGCAGTGGCAGCCGGAGGGCACAGTTCAGGCTGTATGAGCTCTATTCAAAGGCGATGTTCAACACTGCCTGCCGCATCATGGGCAACAGGGAGGAGGCCGAGGACATGCTGCAGGAGGCGTTTACGGACTGCTTCAGGAAAATAGGGTCATACCGCACTGACTCGACTTTCGGGGCATGGCTGAAGACAATCGTCATCAACCGTTGCATAAGCAGGCTTCGGAAGAGAGAGGCAGAGCTGGTTTATGTTGACGACTACAGCCGGCATGAGATGCCGCAGGATGAGCCGGGGGAAATCAACTGGCCCGATCCGGGGGTTATTGCGAAGGCGGTGGAGAGATTGCCGGAAGGCTACCGGGTGGTGTTCAGCCTTTACCTGCTGGAAGGGTATGATCACACTGAAATCTCTCAGATACTGGGGATCTCGGAGTCGACTTCCAAGACCCAGTATGCAAGGGCAAAGGATAAACTTAAAAAGATACTTTCAGAAATGCGAAGCCATGGATGAACTTGAGAAGCATATAAGGAGTGTAAGGGATGAGCTTGACATTCATGAACCGGACGCGGCACTCTGGAACAGGATTGAGTCCGGTCTTTCGGGCCGCCAGGTATCAATGCGCCGGATACTGTGGCGCGCCGCGGTGGCATTAATCGTCGCCGGTGCAGCTTTCGCCGTAATTGCTGGGATGCTGCTCAGGTCCGAAAAGCTGAATGACCCGCAGGTGGCAGCTGTACAGGAGACATCCAGGTACTATGACAGCAGGATAAAGGCACTCTATGAGGAGGCCGAACCACTGCTGACAGCAAACCCCGATATCAGTACTGAACTGACAGTGGGGATGAACCAGCTTGACAGCCTCTCTGCACAGATAATCCGTGACCTGAATGACAATATCGCAAGCAGCGAGGTCATCGAAGCGCTGATCGGAAATTACAGGCTTCGCATTGATCTCCTCGAGGACATGCTCCGGTTAATGAAGGAGGAAGGCACTGAAAAAGAAAAAAACAAAGGCAATGAACTGTAAGAATCTGTTGTTGATGACCTTAATGCTGCCGGCAGTGCTGACCCTACAGGGACAGCAGAGATCTGACAGCAAGACCCTGAGAAAATCATTCCGGGCAGGCAACGACCCGATGCTGGAGGTGAACAACAAATACGGTGACATTCATATAATGCATTCCGGCAGTGACTCTATCACAGTAACCGTCGAGATAACGGCTTCGTCAAGTGACGGGGGAAAGATCGATGCGATGATGTCAGACGTCGATGTGAATATTTCCATGACAGGCTCTGCTGTTCGGGCAGTGACCTCCTTCCGGAAAGGGATTACCCCACTGTTTGAGAGCGTCAAGGGGCTGACAAAGAACCTCATAAACTTTGACTCAAGGCTCAAGATTGATTATCACATCGAGTGCCCGCGGGAAACAGCCCTGAGGATCACAAACAGCTACGGAGATGTCTATATCGGTGACGAGACCCCTGTTCTTGCCCTCAAGCTGTCAAACGGGAATCTTGACGCGGCTGCAGTAGGCAATGCACAGATGATGGAGCTTACATTCAGCAAGGCAAACGTAAGGAGTATTGGTGAAGGTAATGTAACACTCTCCTTCAGCGAGTTGCGGACCCGCGAAGCCGGAACCATTAAGCTGGCCGGCACCTCCTCCAAGGCATGGATTGAAGGATGCAAATCGGCCGACCTTGACTCAAAGCGTGACGACTTTCATTTCGGAACCGTTGATGTGCTGACAGGAACCAGCTATTTCAGCGATATAATTGCCAACAGGGTAACAGGGGAGGTCAACCTGTCACTTAAATACGGGAACCTGTCATTTGAAAATGTAGACCGCAGTCTCAGGGTTATTGACATCCGCTCTTCATATGCTGATATTGACATGGCACTGGAGGAGCGGTCAGCCTATGACCTTGAGATCAGGCATGCGAATGCCTTTGTTTCTTTACCCGGTCTGACCCCGGAGCCTGAGGTGACCGAGATAAATGCCGAAGACAAACTTTTCCTGACAAAAGCTGCAGCTGGCAGCGGATCATCCCGTTCACGGATCAGGATAGATGCCACGAGGGGTGAAATAAGGGTACTTCAGAAATAATTTCTTGCCTGAGGATGCAACCGGGAGGAATTTTTTTTGTCCTTAATGGGGAACAGTAATAAGGAAACGAAAGATGAAAAGAGTAATTCCGGCCATTATCCTGGCCATGACAACGCTCGCCGCATGCGACATGTTCATTGACTGCATCGACGGCAACGGAAATGTTGAAACTGAGTTGAGGGACGCGGTGCCTTTCACTGCAATTGCAAATGAAACATCATTCCATGTGAATTATATACAGGATGATGAATACTCAATCACCGTGGAAGCTGAGAGCAATATTCTCCCGTATATTGAGACGGATATCACTTCCGGGTCGCTTGAGATCAGGACGATCAGGGGTGTCCACTGCCTCAATTATACAAGGCACCCGGTAGTAACTGTAACTGCTCCGCATATCAGTGAAATTGTCAGCGCAGGGTCAGGCGACTTCTTTTCAGGGCCGCTGTCAGGCACGGATGTGAAGATCGTGAACAGCGGTTCGGGGGATATCACCGCCGGGACCATAACAGGCACTGAGGTGTCAATAGTGATCTCCGGATCCGGTAATGTAATTACGGATGAGATTGCCTCAACCTCAATGAAAGCCACTCTCTCCGGTTCAGGTGACCTGACGATGTCAGGGGATGCGGTGACGAGCCGTTACGTGGTATCAGGTTCCGGGACAGCCTTCTCAAGGTATTTCGCCAGTGACAACGCCACAGTTACGATGTCGGGGTCAGGGTCGGTATATGCAACTGTGAATGATAACCTCAATGCGGTTATCAGCGGCAGCGGGAACCTCTACCTCCTGGGTGACCCGGATATCAATCTTACCCGCACTGGCTCAGGCAGGGTTATTCATTTATAAACAATATCTGGTTATATACACGTAGCGGCAGGTCTGAGACCTGCCGCTACCATTATGTATGCAAAATAACTGATTACAGGAGAATCAGCTGAGATCAATCTCATTACCCTGCCTGTCGAAGAATTCATACTGCAGGAAATGGAATGACTCAATAGCCTGTACCTTGAGGCTTACGCCATGCTTTTTGTTTATCCCGCCTATCCTTGAGAAGAGTCCTTCCTTCAGGTAAGCAGCCACGAACGGGTGAGTCCTGAGCAGGAATCTGCGGGTCTTAACCTTTTCAATGATTGAAGCCAGTGTGCGTTCAATCTCATCGGTAAGAAGTATTGCCGGGGCTGCCTTGCCTTCGCCTCTGCAAACCGGGCATTTCTCGTCAGTAACAATCGTCATTTCGGGGCGTACCCTCTGACGGGTTATCTGCATGAGTCCGAATTTACTGAGTGGCAGTATATTATGTTTTGCCCTGTCAGCGCTCATCAGTTCCTTCATCCTGTCGAAGAGAGACTGACGGTTCTCGTTCGACTGCATGTCAATGAAGTCGATCACGATTATTCCGCCCATATCCCTGAGACGCAGCTGACGTGCAATTTCCCTGGCAGCCTCGAGGTTTACGGAGAGGGCGTTTGACTCCTGGTCGGAGCCTGATTTTGACCTGTTGCCGCTGTTGACGTCAATGACGTGCAGTGCTTCAGTATGCTCGATGATAAGGTATGACCCGCCCTTGAAAGAGATGGTGCGGCCAAAGAGCCCCTTGATCTGCCGGCTGACGCCGAAATGATCAAAAATAGGAAGATCCTCCTTGTATACCTTAACAATCTTTTCTTTCTCAGGGGCGATCTCCCTGATGTAGCTTTTCACTTCGCCGGCTATCGCCTCATCATCAACGATGATGCTGTTGAAGTCGGTACTGAGTATATCCCTGAGGATTGTTGTCGTGCGGTTCATCTCACCCAGCAGCAGCCGCGGCTGTTTCACATCGCGGTGCACTGCGGAGAGAGCTGTTTCCCATCGGTTTATAAGTTCCTTCAGTTCAGCGTCAAGGGCGGCCACCTTCTTGCCTTCGGCGACGGTGCGCACTATAACGCCGTAATTCTTCGGTTTTATGCTCTGAATCAGGAGCTTGAGACGATTCCGTTCATCAGCGTTCTCTATCTTCGATGAGACTGAGACCTTGTCTGAGAATGGCATCAGTACCAGGTTCCGACCCGCGATGCTCACCTCGGAAGCAAGCCTTGGCCCCTTGGTGGAAATTGGTTCCTTGGTTATCTGCACGATAACTGTCTGTCCTGCTGTCAGTACATCAGCTATCTTCCCGTCCTTGTCAATGTCAGGTTCAGGTTTGAACTTTGACACTGCCGTTGTTCTGACCTTGTTTTGAGTGGCCAGCTGGTAATAGCGGTGGAGGGTCCTGAACTGGGCTCCCAGGTCAAGGTAATGCAGAAAAGCGTCCTTTTCGAAACCAACGTTTATAAACGCTGCATTAAGCCCCGGCATAATCTTCTTTACCTTTCCGAGGTAAATGTCGCCGACTGAGAATTTTACATTCCGCTTTTCCTTGTTTAACTCGACAAGCTGCTTATCCTCCAGTAGTGCAATGGATATCTCAGCATCATTTACGCTGATAATTAAATCCTTATTCACATTCCGGAATTTGTTGCCAGCCAATAGCCCTTTTAAAATGCAACTAACCTAAAGATCAGTGGATCTTTAGGTTAGATATAAGAGCTACAGACTATGCATTTATGCTATTTCTTCTTCTTATGCCTGTCTTTCCGCAAGCGCTTTTTACGCTTGTGGGTTGCCATCTTATGCCTTTTTCTCTTTTTACCGCTTGGCATGCTGTTACTTCTTAACGTGTGATTTAACCTTGTTTATGAAAGTCTTGGCAGGTTTGAATGCCGGGATATTATGGGCAGGAATAATGATGGTTGTGTTCTTGGAAATGTTCCTGGCTGTCTTCTTTGCGCGCTTCTTCACGATGAAGCTGCCAAATCCCCTGAGGTAAACATTATTGCCGGCAACCATTGAGTCCTTTACTGATTCCATGAAGGCTTCAACTGTCTTCTGAACGGTTACTTTCTCAATTCCAGTGTTCTTGGCAATTTCGTTAACAATGTCTGCTTTTGTCATGTTGCAAGAATTTTAAATTCAACAAATTATTTTGATGTTCTGTTTTTTTCAATGTGCAAATATAAAATATTATTTATCAATATCAGGTGATATAGGTTTTTTTTCGGTCCGAAAATGCTGATTTTTTGATACCTATAAAATATATAGGGGTAAAGTCAGCCTCGCGGACCAGCCCTGCAGCCGGCTCCCGCAACGGATAAAGCGCATCTCAGCCCTCACAGCAATTTTTTTCGTAACTTTACAACCCTTAACAGAAGGTAAATTATATTAAAGCTATGTCATTCAATAAGGTAATACTGGTGGGTAACGTCGGGAAGGATCCCGAGATCAGGCGTTTCGAGAACAATATCAAGGCTTCTTTTTCACTTGCTACAAGCGAGACCTACACTCCCAAGGGGGGCGACAAGGTTACACAGACCGAATGGCACAATATTGTTGCCTGGAGAAGACTTGCAGAGCTTTCAGAGAACTATATCCGGAAGGGATCGCAGATCCTTGTGGAGGGCAAGCTGCGCTACAGGTCCTATGATGACCGTGACGGAAACAAGAGATATGTTGTGGAGGTTGAGGCTGATGTGATTCAGCTCCTCGGCCGCAAGCCCGACGGTCCGGGCCAGCAGGGTCAGGGTTACCAGGGTGGCAGCCAGGGATACCAGAACGGCAACCAGGGCTACACGGCCCCGTCACAGCCCTCATCCCCGATGCAGGGCGAAGGACCCGGTGAAGACCTCACTACCCATGACACTGCAGATGATCTGCCCTTTTAGGTAACCAAACCGGATGATTTTGGAGACGCTATTCTCAAATTCATTCACGGGAATGATTGTACAGGCCGCTGTTACAGGATCACCGCTGACCCTGGTAACGGAAATAATCATACTCATACTCCTGATTATTGCTTCTGCATTTATCTCCGGCTCCGAGGTAGCTTACTTCTCGCTGACTCCAAATGACATGGAGGAGTTGCAGCACCGTCGCGGCAAAAGACAGTCGGCAGCCATGAGACTGCTTGCCAGGCCTGACAGGCTCCTGAGCACAATCCTCGTTGCAAACAACGTAATAAATATTGCCATAATCATCCTGGCGGCATTCATCAGCTCAAGGCTCTTCGACCTGAGCAACAACCCGGTGCTTTCTTTCGTAATTGAGGTGGTTGTGATCACATTCATCCTGCTGCTCTTCTGCGAGATCATCCCCAAGGTTCTGGCCTCAAAAATGCAGCTTAAGTTTGCCCTGTTGATGGCACCGGCACTGACCTTCACCACCGGGCTCTTCAGGCCGCTGGCCTCGCTCCTGTCCTACTCATCGTTCTTCGTAAGGCACAGGCCGAAATCGAGGGATACAGGGCTCAGCATCGATGACCTGTCGGCAGCCCTCGACCTTACCTCCTCAGAAATCAAGGACGACAAGGACCTGCTCAAGGGTGTGGTTCGCTTCGGCAACACCAATGTCAGTGCCATCATGTGCCCGCGTATTGACGTCACCGCACTCGACTTCAGCAAGGGCTTCCATGAAACCATGCCGGAGGTGATCGAATCAGGCTTCTCAAGGATCCCGGTTTACTCCGGCACCTTTGACAATGTAAAGGGTATCCTGTTTGTAAAGGACCTTTTGCCTCACCTGGGCAAACCGGATAACTTCAGGTGGCAGAGCCTCATCCGTCCGGCTTACGTGGTTCCTGAAACCAAAAAGATAAGCGAACTGCTGAAGGAGTTCCAGGCAAAGAAGATTCACATGGCAATAGTTGTGGATGAATACGGCGGAACAAGCGGTCTTGTGACACTGGAAGATGTGCTTGAGGAGATAGTGGGCGAGATCACCGATGAGACTGATGAAGAGGTGCCACTCTACAGGCAGGCAGGAGAAGAAAAATGGATCTTTGACGGAAAGATACTCCTTAATGATTTCTATCGCATCACCGGCCTGGAAGGCGATCCGTTCGAAGAGGTGAAAGGTGATTCCGAGACACTTGCAGGACTGCTTCTGGAACTGCTCGGCGAGATACCTACAAAAGGACGTGTTATATCAGCCGGGGGATTCCGGTTCACCATTGAAAGTATTGAGAACAGGCGGATAAGGGAGATCACCGCTGAAAAGAAAGTTGAAGGAATATGAGGAACATCTATGCGGCCGCCCTGCTTGTTTCGGTCGTACTTGCTGCAGGTTGCGGGCATCCGGCAGTACCCAGGCCAAAAGGTTACTTCAGGATAAGTCTTCCGGAGAAGAGTTATATTCATTATGACACTCCCTGCTCCTACTCCATTGAGTATCCGCAGTATGCAGTTATTAACCTTCACCCCGGCGCCGCCACAGACACCTGCTGGATGGATATAGAGTTCCCTTCGCTGAAAGCCAAGATCCACCTCACATATTTCGATATACGGAATAACCTGGCATCACTCACCGAGCTGTCGCGCGACATGGCCTACAAGCACACTGTCAGGGCTGAAGCCATAGACGAGAAACTCTGGGCTGATGACTCTTCAAAGGTTTACGGCATACTGTATGACCTGAAGGGCAACACCGCATCGTCAGTGCAGTTCTTTGTAACTGACAGCACCAGGCATTACCTGCGGGGCTCACTCTATTTTACTGCCCAGCCCAACGAGGACTCGCTGATGCCGGTGATCTCATTTATCAGGGAGGACATAATTCATCTTATTGAGACGCTGAACTGGAGATAGAACATGGGCTGCATCACAAAGCACTATCTGAACAAGGAGACGGTCATCGGCGTCTGGAAGATCGAAGAGGATCTTGAGACCCTCCTTGGCATGGTGGAGATGGGCCCTGAAGACATTAAAAGATATGAGATCTTCCGGAGCAACTCACGGAAGATGGAGTTCCTGAGCGTCAGGGCCCTCCTTGCAGAGATGCTTGGCCGGGAAGCACGGATAGTCTATAACAAGAACAACAAGCCTTTTATCAAGGATGGCTCACATTTCATCAGCATAACCCACTCAAACAAACTGACAGCAATACTTATCAGCAGGAACGAGCGTGTGGGTATCGACCTTGAGTACATGAGGGTGAATATCAATGCTTTTGCATCGAAGTTTCTCAACAAGAGGGAGAAAATCACCAAAAAGTGGGCTGACCGGACTTATCATCTTTACATTCACTGGTGTGCCAAGGAAGCTATCTACAAGATATGTGACAAGGAGGGAATCAATATTGTGAATGACATCACCATTGAGCCCTTCGAGGTGAGAGAGTCAGGAGAGATCAGGGGGAGTGTTGAAAATGAGAGGATCAGTGACCGGTTCACCCTATATTATTCAAAGTATGACAACTACACGATTGTCTGGACCAAGAAGAAGCATGAAGGTTGAGATACCATGGAGGAAGCGAAAGCTTGTTGCACAGCTGATAGACCCTGACCGCGCAGGGGAAGAGGCGCTCGTCACCGCTGCACGTTATGCGTCAGAGGCCGGCGTTGATCTTTTTCTTGCCGGTGGCAGTCTGACCGGCGTTCCTGTAGGTGACGTGATCAGGAGGCTGAAGCAACTCTCTTCCATACCTGTTGTGCTTTTCCCGGGCAACCTTACCCAGCTTACTGCCGAGGCTGATGCCGTATTTCTCCTTTCACTCATAAGCGGCCGCAATCCTGAACTGCTCATCGGCAACCATGTCATTGCGGCTCCCATCCTCAGGGATATGAGAGACCGGGTTATACCTGTGGGTTACATGCTCATTGCCTGCGGCGGAGGCACATCTGTTGAGTACATGAGCCAGACGTTGCCAATACCTTCAGGGAAGAACGATATTGCCGTAGCCACGGCCCTTGCCGGTGAAATGCTGGGGATGAAGGCCATATACCTTGAGGGAGGCAGCGGGGCTGCGAAGCCGGTTGATCCTTCAATGATAAGGGCAGTAAGGGATGAGCTGACAATTCCGCTGATTGTTGGCGGCGGACTTGACACTCCGGAGAAGGTTGAGGATGCGTTTGCCGCCGGTGCTGACATGGTTGTCACAGGCAACGGATGCGAACAGAACCCGGTACTGATAACCGGGGCATGCAGGGTCAGGGACAGCTTCAACCGCGGTGCGGTTACCGTCTGATGTTTCTTTTGCCGGAACAGCTGACCTCAGACTGCCGAAGCAGTCTTACACATGATGCATCATATTACTGGTGCCACTGTCCTTCCGGCTGCACTTACCTGAAAAGTTCATGAAGCGGATCACCGCTGGAAGCGTTTGGAAGCGGGATTTT
>JAKAXP010000078.1 GCA_021816545.1 Bacteroidota bacterium | reverse complement strand
TTCCGATCTGGGATTGAGCCTCCTCCGGGGGTCGGAGTCTCAAACTGCTGTCCCGATCCGCCATCCGGCGTATACGGGATTGATCCGGCTTCCCGATCCGCCATCCGGCGGATACGGGACTTCGCCTTCGTCGCCGTCTCAAACTGCCTGTTAGCCATGGCCGGAATTCGTGAATTATAGCTATTTTTGCACCTGCAAATAATTAAAGATGGATACGGTAGTAAGCGGTATAAGGTCAACTGGCAATCTTCACCTTGGGAACTACTTCGGGGCGCTGAAGAATTTTCTCAGGATGCAGGATGAGAATAACTGTTTTTTCTTTGTGGCAGATTATCACTCGCTTACAACACATCCGCATCCTGATGACATTCACGGCAACATCAGGCAGGTGCTGGCTGAATATCTTGCAGCAGGGATAGACCCGAAAAAGGCAACAGTTTATGTGCAGAGTGACGTGCCGGAGGTTACTGAGCTCTATCTGCTGCTGAACATGATTGCCTACGTGGGTGAGCTGGAACGCACAGCCTCATTCAAGGAGAAGATACGCAAGCATCCTGACAACATAAATGCAGGCCTGCTTACCTACCCGGTCCTCATGGCTGCCGACATAATAATTCACAGGGCACACAAGGTGCCGGTGGGAAAGGACCAGGAACAGCACCTCGAGATGACGCGCCGGTTTGCACGCCGTTTCAATACTATGTACGGGGTTGAATACTTCCCCGAGCCGGATGCATATAACTTCGGGAAACAGCTTATTAAGATCCCGGGTCTTGACGGTACGGGAAAGATGGGAAAGAGCGAGGGCAACGGCATTTTCCTGGCAGACACCCCGGCCGAGATCCGAAAAAAGGTCATGAGGGCGGTAACAGACACCGGGCCGGAGAAACCGGGATCGGAACCGTCAGAACCGGTGAAAAACCTCTTTACTATCATGGAGGTGGTGTCAGAACCGTCAACACTTGCATTTTTCCGTGAGCAGCATGCCACCTGCCAGATCAGGTACGGTGATCTGAAGAAGCAGCTGGCAGAGGATATCATTAAAGTAACTGATCCCATCAGGATGCGAATCAACGAGATCCTTGATGACCCCGGCTACCTTGGCAGTGTGGTTTCAGCCGGTGCCGAGAAGGCAAGGGCAAGTGCCTCAAAAACAATAAGTGAGGTAAGGGAGATAATCGGGTACAGGCCGTTCAAACATTGACAACCGGCGCCCTCTCGAAGGGGGCAGTGCGGTCAAAGAGCCAGCGGTATGTAATATGAGTTTTGATGATCTTTGCCCCGATCTGGTCAAGGAGATGCATCATTGACGGGTTGAAGTCGCCTATCCAGTTGAATTCAAGCTCCCTGTAAGGAAATTTGTCAGACATTGCCAGCCTTGCAAATGACATGATGAGGGCTCCTTCCACACCTTTGCGCTGATGTTCCGGCACAATGCCGAAGATAAGCCCGAATGCCTTCGTAAGCTCATTCTTTATATGCCTGTACCACAGGAATTTAAGCCGTCCAACGTGATTCATCTTGCCGTTGAGGTGCTTTACGATCTGGTTGACTTCGGGGAGCATTATAAAGAAGCAGATGGGCTCATTGCGGTAGAAGCCGAACCAGAGAAGTTTTTCATCGAGTACGGGCCTGATGCTTTTCAGGATGATTCTGGCGTGCCCTTCGCTGATTGTCTTCACTCCGGGGAACCTTGCCCATCCCTTGTTGTATACAATCATAAAGTTGCGGGCAATATCACGCAGCTCGCTCATGGTCATGTACCTGAATGAATAATCCGGGTTGGCGAAGATCCTTTCAGCCTTTTCCCTGATGACGGCGTTCAGCCTGCTGTCATCGACAGGGATATGGTATGTGTACTGCTCGAAGTAGTTTTTGAAACCGTATGCCTCGAAGAGATCCCTGTAGTATGGGGGGTTGTAGGGCATGCAGTAGTTTGGCGGCAGGAATCCGTCAACAAGCAATCCCCACCACCGGTCACGGTCCCCGAAGTTGACCGGCCCCTCCATCACGGTCATTCCCTTTTCAGCCAGCCAGTCGCGGCATGCGTCAAACAGAATTCCGGCGGCATCATGGTCATTGATGCACTCGAAGAAGCCCATGCTTCCAACGTTTGCTCCGTGCGAGCTTGCGATCTTTTTGCTGTAGAAGGCAGCCACCCTGCCGACAGTTTTTCCGGCGCTGTCGCGAAGCAGCCATCTTACGGCTTCACCGGTACGGAAAAGGGTGTTTGTGGATGGATTGAAGATTGACTCCACATCCTTGAACAGGGGCTTTACCCAGTTGGGATCCCCCCTGTTTATTGATGACGGAAGCTCATGAAAGTCCCTGATGTCTCTTTTGCTGCTGAGTTCAGCAAGCGTATAACCGTGGTTCATTCCCCTCTTAAAAACCAAATTTCCTGAAAATTACTCAATCATTTCGGAAATACAAACGGTAGAGGGTCGGAAGAGTTGAGGGAACACTTCCTGATACCCGCGGGTAGCCGGCAGGCTGAGTACTCAGATCTTTATCCTGGCAGAAATAATGAAGTTTCTTCCGGGTGCTGCTATGCCTGAGGAGTATGTCCTGTACCTGAGATCAAGCAGGTTCTCCACACCGGCAGTCAGATCGAGCCTGTTGCTTATGTTATACGATGCCTTGAAGTTAAGTGTGAACCATGCAGGTGACCATGGGTTTCCGTTTTCGTCCTCAGCATACATGTATGGTTTGTCTCTCTCGCTGGGAGCCATCCTGTCATAGGTAATGCTTCCGTTGTACACCGCATAAAGGTCGGCTTTCAGGGCTGAACGCTCGAAAATGAGGTGCGTGGTTCCAAATAATGGAGGAACGTGCCGGAGAGGTTCTTTCACATCGTCATGTCCGCCGGTGAGGGTAAGTGAGGATTTGACCCTGATGAATGAGGAGGGTCTCAGCTCAGCCTTCAGCTGTGTACCGTAGACAATTGCATAACCGGCATTGACCATGGCGTAAACCTGGCTCTCTTCCCCCTGGAATTCAATTGTTGGCAGACCGTTGAAGAGAAACTCACGGCGCACCATCGCATTATCAAGGTATGAATAAAAGAGTGAGGCCTCTGCCAGGAGCATTTTCCCGAACTCCCTTGAAGCTCCCAGGTCAATATTGTAAAGATATTCGGGCTTCAGCCCGGGATTGGGTACAACGAGGACCCCGGGGGCTGATTCGAACACCTTGCCCAGGTCATCAAGGTTTGGAGCTCTGAAACCGGTTGAGAGGTTGAGCGTCAGCTCAGTGCGCCGGTCAGGCCTGAAAACGGCACCGGCGGCACCGGTCAGGGCACCGTTGGCCGATTCAATTGTTGTGAAGGGGAAGTTGTAATATGAATTGTCTGCAATCTCAGAGTTCAGGCTCACATAATTGTACCTGGCCCCCGTGCTGACCGTGAACCTTTCGCTGAGGCTGAACTTGTATCCTCCGTAGACAGAAACGCTGTTGTAGATATTTTTGCCGTTTGGATAGCGTGACCCTGCCGGCGTTGTCACCCCTGTGACAATATTCTTTACATCTGCTGTGCTGCGGATATTGTTCCATACATATTCAGCGCCGTAGTAAAGGAGGTTGTCACTCTTCGCGGTCTTTTTGTCGAAATCGAGGTTGGCTGACCATATCCCAACATTCTCGGTTTGTTCATTCAGATCGGTTTTGTTGAGGGCCCTGTCATGGCGGCTTTCCCGGTAATCCTGCCTGGCCACAGTGAGGCGGGCTTCATCAAGCAATGCCGAGGGCCGGTTGTACCTGACAGTTGAGTTGGCCATCATCCAGACCTGCGGCCCGTAATACCAGTCGCCGTACCTGAGAGTATTGTTTTTAACCTGGATCAGCCTGTCATATCTGGGGACGTCAGACAGGCGGGAGTAATGGTGCGCGAGATCTATTTCCAGGTATTTCCCGGCCTTGAACCGCAGCTTGTTGGTTGTATTGAGCTGGCTGTATCCTGAGGCTACCTGTTTTCGCGGATTACTGTTCATCATTACGCTGTCGCGATTGCCGTAGCGAATCTGGTAGACATTGCGCAGATATTCGGGATGAGACACTGAGCCCATCACCAGGTCGCCGTAGTCGGACCATGTGAATGATGAGAGGAAGGCTGCTCGCCTTCCTCCGGCGTTGATCCAGGCATGGTATGTCTGCTCGCTGGTTGCAGAAGACCAGCGAGCCATCGCTTCGGCCTTTAAAATCACCGAGTCACCCGTTGAAAAAAGAGCCCTCCTTGTATGAAAGTCCATCACCCCGCCCAGGGCGTCGCTGCCGTACATAGTGGCTCCAGGCCCGAAGATGATTTCAGTCCTTTCAATTATATTCGGGTCAATTGAAATTACATTCTGAATGTTGCCCTCACGGTAGATTGCATTATTCATCCTGACGCCGTCAACATTTATCAGTACCCTGTTGGTGGCAAAGCCCCGTATCATGGGGCTGCCTCCACCGAGCTGGCTCTTTTGCACGAAGACGTCTCCCATTGATATCAGGTCTGCTGCGGTCTGCGGGTTCATGATCTTCACTGCAGGAAGGGAGACCACGTTTATGTGATTGGGAACCTCATCCGACTTCTGCTCCCAGCGGTTTGCCGAGACGATAAATTCCTCCACCTCGAATGTCTTAGTCTCAAGCTTTATAATCCATCCTGCCGTCTTCAGTTCCGCAGGGGTGAATGAAACCCTCTCATATGAAAAATGCTGAAAATATACAGGCTGTCCTTCCGGGAATCCGGCCAGGCTCACCTTGCCGGAGGGGTTTGTATAGCCAAACTGGGTCCTGGCTTCATTATAGACAGCCACGTCTGACACCGGTTTGCCGTCATCGGCACTAAGAACGGTAACTGTCTGAGCAGTCAGGCTGATCAGTGGTGCCAATAACAGCAACAGGAGGAAGGTCTTTTTCATATTCGGAGATTTCTTTGTCATGCGTGAGCGCACAAAAAGTGTTCCATTCATATCCAGCCGGGATATGTTTCCCGGCATAACTCCGGCGTCTCGTCAAACTCTTTGCCTGAGCAAATTAATATTTTATATTTTTGATGTTATATACCTATAAGGAATAATTGTGCGAAGGAAGACAGGCATCATAGCGGTGGGGCTTCTTGCCGCGGCGCTGGTTGTGGCAGCTTTCTTTATCCGGAAGGAGAAGCAGGTAGTTGTCATTGACCCCTGGGAGGCTGTGCCTGCCGATGCTTTCCTTATTGCCGAAACCGGCGATTTTCCGGAACTTCTTACAAGCATCACTGACCCGGCAGGTCTTCTCTCTGACCTGACCGCGATGGAATGGGCCGCCTCGCTTGTGCGCTCTGCAGCAGCCATTGACAGTGTCACCGGGGGCAGGGAGGTGCGTGAGCTGATCAGCAACCGCAAAATGCTCATTTCGTTTCATGTCGCAGGGCAGCGACGTATTGTACCACTTGTTGTGATGAGCACCGGACCGGCCTTCACGGGACGCAGGCTTAACGCCCTATGCAGTCAGGCAGGTGCTGTTGTGACCGACAAACGTGACCTTGGAGGAACACGTACCTTCACCGTTACGTTCACAAGGGGAACCAGGCAGACACCTGTTTACATCGCCCTCACCTCGGGCATCATGATCATTACCCCGGCTGAGAGCCTGCTTACTGCGGCCCTGGAGAACAGGAACGGCGGGTCAGACATCCGCCACCAGCAAGGGTTCACACCTGTTGTCAGCGCAGCCGGAAAGGAGGCTGACAACATATTCCTGCTCTTCAGAAATCTGCCACCATTCCTCCGGTCATTTGTTGATCCTGAAGATATTGCCGCAGTCTCCTCTGTTGCCATTGCCGGCGGCGGTGATCTCACCACCGCCGAGGACGGCCTCTTTATCAGCGGATTCCTCACGACCGCAGGTGCAGGGGCCGGCGCTGACCGTATTAATGATGTTGCTCCCGCCGAAAGCGGTGTGAATGAGATACTGCCCGGCAGCACCCTCAGTTACAGCACAGTGATGCGTCGTGCATCACTTGCAGGTGAGACGGCAGCAGACCCGGCATCAATAAATGCTACTGACCTCGCACTCATACTCAGCCCGTATACCGGCACTGAAGTTACAGATGCACTCATTGCCACCGGAGATAGCAGCGGCAGTATACGCCTCTTCAGGATGACTGACAGGCAGTCGGCGGAAGAGGTGCTCAGGCAGCGGCTGACAGCAAAATACCGTTCAATGGGACTGCGCGAAAGTCATTTTGTGGCATCGGCAAAGGATGCTGAAGGCCGGGAGGAGGTGATATACCGGATGCCTTTCAACGGAGTGGCCTCCATACTCGCAGGAACGGATAAGAGCAGGGCCGGCGACGGATGGATTACATTTGCAAGGTCATATATGATTTTCTCTGACTCTCCCGAAGCCCTGGCATATGTGCTCCGGGAATCAGGCAGTGAAAATACACTCATCAATGATCCGGGCTTCAGGGAGATGGAAAAGACGATGCCCAGCAAGAGCTCCTTCATCTTCTGGTCATCAGGAAAGGTGCTGGGGTCACTTATATCAGGATACCTCACACCGGCGGCAGCCGCCACCCTCCATGACGGGGTGCTGTCGGGGATCAGCGGGGTGGGAGTGAGCCTGACTCCCAGCAATGATATGATCTACACGAGCCTCTCGGTAAGATACAGCACAGACGGAGTGCACCCTGCAGATGCAACCGGTGCCGCAGCTGCCGCCGTTACCGCCGTTACTGCCGCAACTGAAACTGCTGAAACTGCCTCCGGTGATTCATCTGCCCTCAGGCTGATCTGGCGGGTGAAACTGGATGCCGAACCGGCAATAAAACCCTTCTTCTTTACCAACCATAACACCGGCGCAACCGAGATATTCATCCAGGACCGGAACAATAACATCTACCTGATAAGCTCGTCCGGCAAGATACTGTGGAAAGCCGCCATCAGGGAAAAGATAGCCGGGGACATCTTCATGATTGATTATTACAGGAACGGCAAGCTGCAGCTGCTCTTCGCAGGGCGTGACTATCTGCACCTGGTTGACCGTAACGGCAATTATGTTGACAAATACCCTTTAAAAATGAGGTCTCCGGCATCCGGTACCCTTGCGGTTTTTGACTATGAAAACAACAAGGACTACAGGCTCTTCATAGCCGGGGATGACCGCAGGATATACGCCTATGACCGTTCCGGAACTCCGGTGAGGGGCTGGAACCTGTTCACCACAAGGGGCAGAGTGACTGACCCTGTCTCATTTTTCAGGGTAAAGGGAAAGGATTATTTATTTGTTGCTGATGACCAGGCTGTCTATGTTCTTGACCGTACAGGCAATATACGGGTAGCCCACCAGGAACCGCTTGCAAAGGCTCCCGGATCAACCGCCAGACTTACGTCAGGAAGCGAGTCTGCCATAATCTTCTCCTCTCCTGACGGGAATACGGTGAGGCTGCTGTTTGACGGAACCGTCAAACGCGACACCCTGACCGGTGTCTCTGCAGCCGCAAGGTCTGAATTTGCAGATATAGACGGTGATAACTCCACTGATCACATCATCCTTGACCGGGGAGTTCTGAAAGCTGTTGACGGCAGCGGAACAGAGATGTGGAGCTACAACCCGGGGAGCGGAGATATGGCTGGCCCGTTTGTATTCCCGGCCGGATCGGGAGAACGGCGTACAGCTGTTTACGATCCGGCAAAACGAATGCTTCACCTGGCAGGACGCAACGGCACCCCGGTTAGAGGTTTTCCCCGCCCGTCAGGACCCTGGTTCAATATAGGCAGGGTGACCGGCAAAAATACCTGGAACCTCATTACATCAGAAAACGGGAACTATTTAAGCAATTACGAACTGAATTCCGCTTCAAAATAAATTATAGCAAGATGAAAAAACAGATACTGGCGCTGCTCCTGATGATGTCAGCAGTTACAGCCGGCAATGCCCAGAACAGCCAGGTTCTTTATTTTATGAACCTGCCGCAGGCAACAACTCTTAACCCTGCACTCAAGCCGGCCGGGAGATTTTACCTGGGATTGCCGGGGATATCCGATATTTCGGTGAGGGTTGACAACAATTTCCTGAGTTTTTCAGACCTCTTTGCTGACGGAGTCATTTCAGACTCAACCTTTGCCTTCCTCAATGACGGTCCGTGGCTTGAAAACTTCCTCGGAAGCCTCGGTGACAACAACTCGCTGGAACCACAGGCCGGTATAAGGCTTTTCGGCCTCGCCTTCAACGTGAAGGATAACCTCAGGTTCAGCCTTGATGTAACCACCCGCGCTGACGCGAATATATTGTTCCCCGGCGATCTTCTCAGGCTTGGCCTGAGGGGGAACAGCGATTTTATCGGCCAAACCCTGGACCTGTCATCATTCAGGACTGACATGACCATGTACCAGGAAATTGGAATAGGGGCTTCAGGAAATATCACCGAAGGACTGCGAATCGGTGGCCGGCTTCTGGTCCTCTCCGGCGTGGCATCAGGATACCTCACGAACAACCATTCCTCGCTGACTGTCAATGAAGATTTCACCCATACTGCTGACGCTGACATGGTTTTCAATTTCAGCGCCCCCCTTTACTTTATTACCGAGGATGACGGCAGCATACACGGAGCTGAGTTTGATGAAGCACGGTTTAGCGATGCCAAAAACGCCATACCGTACCTGACAGCCATGTCAAACCCCGGCTTCGGCATTGACCTGGGGGCGGAATACCGGATCAATGACATGTTTGCAGTTTCGGCTGCCGTGAAGGACCTGGGATTCATCAGGTGGAAGAGGGACCTGTCACAGCTTAGCATCAAATCGACTTTCGAATTCAACGGCCTGACGATGCAGGATGTTTATGACGAGAGCCTCAGCTTTGATGAGCTTATCAACTGGACCATCGACAGCCTGCAGAATGTCCTTGTCCTCGATGAAAATCCGCAGGAGTTTACATCCCGTCTGCCGGCAACGGTGTTAGGAGCCTTCGGTTTTACCCCGGTAAAGTTTCTTACACTGGGAGTTCTGTCACAGACCCGGTTCAAGGGGCCGGTGATCCACCAGGAAACAACCATCTCGGGAAACCTTAACTTTGGCAATTCCTTCTCCACTACGCTGGCTTACACTGCTGCCAACAGGCGCTATGACAACCTCGGCTTCGGAATGGCATTCAGGGGAGGCTTCGCACAGTTCTTTATCCTGGTTGACAATATACCCCTTAAATGGACTACGGTTACAAGCGGTGAGGGGTCATTCAGGATGCCGGAGCACTGGAACACTGTTCATGCAAGGCTTGGCCTCAACCTCGTTTTCGGTAACAGGCAGAAGGAAGATATACTTCCGGCAATATAGGGTTTCTTATCTTGAGGAATCCTTGAGTTGTCTTGCCAGCGCGTTGGCAAAGACAAAGTCATTCAGTTTGTTGCAGTCTGACTTCAGGATCTCATCCTTGTTGCCTTCCCAGCATTTCTCCCCCTCTTCTATGAAGATGATCTTCTCACCGTTCTCCATGACCGAGTTCATGTCATGGGTGTTGACGATTGTGGTCATGTTGAGCTCAACGGTTATCTCGTGAATCAGTTCGTCAATTACGATTGAGGTT